>SKRY01000006.1 GCA_007118235.1 Candidatus Hydrogenedentota bacterium
GCCGGACCGCATTGGTATTCGCGTTGGGGGTGAAAGGGGACGTCTTCGAGATGGACCTGTTCGGAGACGCCCATCTCGCCTGGCGTGGCGAGGCGCGGTCCCGTGGCGCACCCCGCCAGCGTTGCGAGAATGACCCCAAACAACAAAGCGCCCGCTGAGCGGACGCTTTCGGTTAATCGTGAGTGTGGAGAAACCATTGGCGCTGGTCTAGCGAGTGAAGGGGTAGACGTCGGTGAGCCCGAGGATGTCGGTTACCAACAGAATGACGAAGACGAGGAACAGCACGCCCACCACGGTTCCGACGCTCGCGCCGGCGGGAAGCTCGTCAAGCTGGTTCGCCAATTGCCGCGCTTCCTCCTCGGACAGGGCGGCCACGCGCGCTTCCACCGCCTCGGGCTCCACGCCTCGCGCAAGCAACTCCTCTTGAACGTCCTCGCGGCTCAACACTTCGTGGATACGCTCGCGATCCGCGTCGGCGCGCTCGGCCTCCAGAGCTTCCTCGGTCGAAACCAGGCCGCTGGCGGAGGCGGCCTGCGGTGCGACAACCACCGGCAAACTCGCCAACACAAGCAACGGAATCAACACCGGGTTAAGGATGGGACATAGCGACTTCATCATGGATAGGCTCCTTTTCGGTTGATACGAACTGTTCACCCCACGGGCGTTCGCCCGCTTGTGTTTCCTAAAACGTAACACAGGACATCAAAATGGGCAAGCCGGCCCTACAACTTGTTACTCGTCTTCGAAGGCGGCCCGCCAATTCGCGATGCCCGTGGCCACATGAGGCATGTTGTCTTCGGGATGGGGCTCGTATTCCAGCATGACGGGTCCGTCAAACCCCACGGCTTCCAGGGCGGTCACGACCGCTTCCAGGTCCATGTCCCCTTCACCCACCACGGTTTCCGAACCGTTCAGCTCGGCGTCCTTCAAATGGAGCGCCTTGACCCGCTCGCCAAGGGCGTCAATGGCCTCGTGGGGAATCTCGCCGGCCTGCAACACCAAGCCAAGGTCCACGCACGCGCCTATCCGGGGGTGATGTCCTTCGACCGCTTCGAGGATATCGCTGACGGTTTCGTACCGCGAACCCGCTCCGCTGTTGTGGATGGCGATGTCTATCCCGAATTCGTCGCACAACTCGCCCAGGAGTTCAAAGCTGCCGGGCTCGGGGTAGGCCGTGATGACGTCCACGCCCATTTCCTGGGCGAACTCGAACACGGGCCGGACCGTTTCCTCGTCGCTTCCCAACTCGATGGCGTGTTCCCCTAGTCCCACGACGCCGTATGCGATCAAGCGGACGCCCTCGTCGTACAACTTCGCCTTGAGCGCCATCCGGTCCTGTTCGCTGATCTCATGGCTAAATGGGATTGGATTGTCCTGGCTCAGGGGCTGACTTGGATAGGCTTCAATGTATTCTAGCCCCAGTTCGGCGGTCTTCTCGATAGCCTCGAACAGCGTTCCTTCACGAAACGTATAGGCTTGAATACCGAGAGGCCACCGATCTTCTTGCGCCCCCGCCTCGGGCGTCATGAACGCTCCCGCCGCCAATGCCACAATCGCCAACGCGCCTGCTGTCTTCATCACGAATCTCCTTCGTATGTCGCCGTCATTAAGCATGCGTTCCGGAGACCACGGTCTCCAAACATGAGAAACATCCCTCTTACCTTACCAAAGGAAGCCTTCTGATTCCTCTTTGAAGTGGTCAAGAGGGATGTCCAGGGGCGCGTCCATCCGTCCGGCGCGCCCAATACCGTGCGTTATCCTCCGCTACAACAGACTGGCGGCGGGCTTGTCGAGAAACAGCGTGCAATTCGGGTGTTCTTGCAGTTTCGAGGCCGGGCACATGTTGGTGATCTCGCCCTTCACCGCATTCTTCACGGCTTCCGCCTTGCGTTCGTCGGGACACGTGACCACAATCATCTTGCTCTTCATGATCTGGTTAACACTCATGGTTATCGCCGTGTTAGGCGCCTCCTCGAGGGAGTTGAACCAACCTTCCCCCAATTGCTGCTTACGGCAGGCCTCATCCAGCTCAATGACAATCAAGGGGTCCTCAACGTCGAAATCGGCTGGCGGGTCATTGAAGGCCAGGTGCCCGTTCTCGCCTATGCCGATGCACGCCACGTCGATGGGGCGCTTCTCGATAATCTCCCCCACGCGCCGGCACTCTTCCCAAGGATCCGGGGCCATGCCATTGATGTAGTAGAACGCGGCCGGGGGCTCGGACAGCTTCTGCTCGAATCGTTCTCGAAGGTACTTGCAGAAGCTAGCGGGATGGGAGTCGTCCATCCCAAGGTACTCGTCGAGATGGAAGATATGCACGTTCCTCCACTGCAAACCGGGTTCTTTGACGAGATTCTCCAGCATTTTGAGCTGACTGGCGCCCGTGGCCACGATAAGGTTTGCTTCACCCCGTTCCGACAGGCTCTGGCGCAGGGCCGAGGCGGCGTACTGGGCGGCGGCCTTGCCCATGGCTTCCTTGGTCTCGAATACGTTGATTTCCATGGTGTTTATCCCTCCTTGCTAGTACTAACGGTTCTTTTGGACGGAAGGCCTGTCCCCGGTCACCGGGGACAGGCCTTGCTATCCTCCACAGCACTAATCAAGCACGACGCATCAATGTCTCGTCATCATCCTTGACGGCGACAAGCTCCGTCGCGTTACCATGCGTTACATAAGGCCATCGAGATCAATCTCGGGGGCTTCCGGCGCGGCGGGCGCCTCGGGTTCCGCGGCGGGATCCATCAGAATTTCAATGTCCATCTCGGCGCGTTCGGCCTCGACCCACTCTTGAAGCCTCTCGCCCTGTTTGTTCTGGCGAACAAACTGGCGGATGTCTTCCTCGACGTCCTCTAGCGGAACCGTACCCGCTTCATGCCGTTCAATAACCCGAAGAATGTGCCAGCCTTGCTCGCTCATGAACGGGTCGGTCACTTCACCGATGGGAGCCGTGAACGCCTGCTCCTCGAACTCGGGCATGGACGGAAGCATGCCGCGCTCAAGCTGCATGTGGCCTCCCTCCTGCGCGGTCATGGGATCCTCGGAAACGTCAAGGGCGACATCCTCGAAGTCCTCGCCTTCCGCGATGCGCTGGTAGGCGTCGGCGATTTGCTGCTGCCCGGCTTCCAGATCTTCTTCCGTCATGCCCTCGATGAAAATGTGCTGGATGTCGGCGCGTTCGCCTTCCTCGAACTCGCCCATTTGAAGAAGCTCCTCGTACATCTCTTGCACTTCCTCGTCGGTGACCTCGACGGCGGCGACTTGATCGCGGAAGGCCGCGTTCCGTAAATCCTGGCGAATCATGTCCGCGAGTTCATCGGGATCGATTCCTTGTTGCTCCAACAGTTGCGCGAGTTGCTCCTGACCACCAAACTGCTCAGCCAGCTCATCGAGTTGCTCCTGGACTTCTTCGTCGGGAACCTCGATCCCGGCTTCTTCCGCCCGAATCTCCAGCACGCGGGTATTGATGAGCTGATCCAACACTTCTTGCTCGCTCAGCGGTTGCTGGCCTTGCATCATCATCATCTGCGTAAACTGCATAAACGCATCCTGAAACTCCTCGCCGGTGATCTCCTCGCCGTTCACGCGGGCCACCACATCCGGGACATCCGGAGCTTGCGGCTGTTGCGGCATTTGCATCTGAGGAGCTTCCTGTTGCGGCGGGGCGGCTTCAGGCTGCTGTTGCGGCGGGGGCGGCGCTTCCACCTGCTGAGCCGCCGCGGGCGTTCCCACGAGAGCGGCGGCGCACATAAGAGCGGCCGCAAGCGTCATGATGCTTGTCCAGATTCGTTTCTGCATTATGCTGCGTCTCCTTGAGTCGTACTGCGTTTGGGTATTCGTTGACGGCCCTCCTGTTGGCCGCGCGAAAACCAGAAGCCCCGCCAGGGGACTTCTTTCCCTAGATCCACAACAGCGATCTTACGGGATATCTGCCTTTTGGCGCAAATTATGACCCCAAGGTCACGGGCTCGCCCGTTTTGGCGGAGCGGTAGATCGCTTCAATCACCTCCACGGCCAAGCGTCCTTCCCGGCCTTCAACCGCCGGCGCCCGCCCCTCTTGGAGGGCTTGCACGAAATCACGGATTTGACGAAGATGGCCTTCGTGCTTTAGCGCCGCAATCGGGTCCGCCGACCCGGAGCCCATCTCGGAAACCGCGTTCATCTGCTCCTGGATTTCCTTGTCTTCCGGCCTTTCGTCCTGGAATTGCCAGAAACTCAGAGCGCCGTCCTCAATGATTGCGCTGCCTTGGGCGCCGTGGACCTCCACGCGCGCGGGGTGGCCCGGCCAGATGGCCGTGCTGCCCTCGACCACGCCCATGGCGCCGCTCTCGAACGTCAGCATCGCCGTGGCGAGGTCCTCGACTTCCAGCCGTTCGTGGGCGACGAGGGCGGTTTGCGCGGTAATGCTCTTGACCGGCCCAAAGAACGACAACAAGAGGTCTATCTGGTGAATGCCTTGGTTCATCAAGCAGCCGCCGCCATCGAGTTTCCACGTGCCGCGCCAGTCTCCGCTGTCGTAGTATTCCTGGCTCCGATACCACTTGACGTACGCGTCCCCCAGCACCAGCTTGCCGAAGCGATTCTGCTTGATCGCCTCCCGGATGTTGCA
>SKRY01000315.1 GCA_007118235.1 Candidatus Hydrogenedentota bacterium
AACAGCATGGGGGTTCCCAGCGAGAGGAACAAGGTGGCGATGAAGTCCTTCTGGAGCCGCAGGCGCAACTCATTGACCTCGGCATTGTCTGTCTCGCCCTCGACGCCGCAATTCCAGCTCAGGTCGTGATTGGAGCCGTCGCGGTTGTTCTCGCCGTTGGCCTCGTTGTGCTTGTGGTTGTACGAGACGAGGTCGCGCAGGGTGAAGCCGTCGTGGGCGGTCACGAAATTGATGCTGTTATGAGGCGGACGCCCCGCCTCTTGATAGAAGTCTGGGCTGCCGGTGAGGCGCAGGGCGAAATCGGTCTTCGCGGCGTGATCGCCATGCCAATAGCGGCGCACGTCGTCCCGGAAGCGGCCATTCCAGTCGCACCAGCGCGGCGTGCCGAAGTGGCCGACCTGATACGCGCCGCCCAGGTCCCACGCCTCGGCGATGAGCTTCACGTTGTGCAGAAGCGGATCCTCGCCGATTCGCTCGACCAGGGCGGAGGCCTGATGCAAATGCCCGCGCTTGTCGCGGTTCAGGATGGAGGCGAGATCAAACCGGAACCCGTCCACATTCATTTGCCGCACCCAGTGGCGCAGGCTCTCCACAATGAGGTCACTCACGACGGGATGGGCGCAGTTCACGGTGTTGCCGCAGCCCGAATAATCGACGTATTGGCCCTTGCTGTCGAGCAAGTAGTAGAGCGGATTGTCGATGCCGCGAAACGATTGCATGGGCCCGCCCGCGCCGCCTTCCGAGGTGTGGTTATACACCACGTCAAGGATGACCTCCAAGCCCTGCTCGTGGAAGGCGTCCACCATGGCCCGGAACTCTTCGTGTTGTCCGCCGGTCTGGCCGCCGCACGAGGCAAACCGTCCGGCGGGGGCGGACAAGGCCAAGGGATTATAGCCCCAGTAGTTGGTGAGCCGCTTGCCGGTTTCGGGATGCCGCAGGGTCAGGGATGGCTCGCCGCATTCTTGCACGGGGAGCAATTCGACTGTGGTGACGCCCAGCGCCTTCAGGTATTCCGCGGCTTTCTCCGCGGCGGCGCCGTAGGTTCCGGGGTGTTCGACGCCCGCGGATTCGTGAGCCGTCAACCCCTTGACGTGCGTCTCGTAGATGATCGTGTCCGCGGTTTCCACGGGGGGTCTACACACGCACACCGGCCGGCGGCGATCGTCAATCACCAGGTTCTTGGGAAACCCTTCTCCCGTGTTGTTGACCACGGCCTTGGCGTAGGGGTCAATCAGATAATGCCGCGCGTCGTAGCGCAGCCCCCGCTTGGGATCGTAGGGGCCGTCCACGCGGTAGGCGTAGATAACCCCTGCTCCAAGCCCCTCCACCACCACGGTCCAGACATGGCCGAAGCGGTGTTTGCGGGGATTCAGCTCAAATTCCCGGAACGGCGTCTCGTCCTCGGGATTGTCGAACAAGGCCAGCCACACCCGCGAGCCCTGACGCGAATAAAGGGCGAATTGCACCCCGGTTTCCGTGACGGAGGCCCCCAGCGGATACGGCGACGCCTCGGATAGGGTATAGGTGACAACGCCGGTTTCGGTTTCCGTTTCGCTCATTGATGTCTGTGTTCCTCGCCGATGTCCCGAAGTCTTGCGCTTGCTAGCCGGTTACTGCGCCGCCGGTTGATTGGATGCGCGGGCCGCTTCGAGAATTCGTAGGGTCCAATCCAAGTTGACCAGGATTTCCTTCGGACGCAGTGTCTGCTCATTCCACAGAAACGCCCGGATGAATTCTCGCAAGAAATCGCCCGTCTTCCATTCGCCGTCGGGCGTCAGAATGCGCATGGCGTAAACGCCGCGTTCATCCGTGGCGCCTTCGAATTGCATATCCCGCCCATTTAGCGAAAATAGGCGGGTGTGGGCCCCACTCTGTGGATTGTTGGCCATCTCGAGTTGACACTCCGTGCGCTCATCGCTTGGTGTATGGACGTCAAACGAGGCATGGGCCTTGAAGTCCTCGAAGCTGGTTTTCAAGGAGTCGAAATCGAGTTCCGCACCGGGCAGAAGCCGGTACAAGAAGCTGAGGGCGTGGGGCGCCAGATCAAGCCAAACGCGGGTGGGATCTCCGTCCCGGCCCCTGGCGGGAACCTCAAGCCGCGAACGGTAGTGGCTCAAGGTGGTCCAGCCTTGGGTGTCCAGTTTGTATTGGATGGCGCGGTCCGCCGCGCGCGTATATTGCAGGCACACGGAAATCCGACGGCCCCGCCGCGCCGCCAATTCGAGAAGCACCTCGGCCTCCGCAAGCAGTTCCTCCCGGCCCACGTCCGGCCGGTAGATGAAGGGCTTCTCGCACAGGACATGGCAGTCGCCTTCCAGGGCGATGCGAACGTGCTCCCCGTGGTGGACATGAGGCGAACACACATCCACGATATCCACGTTCTCGTTCTCGAGTAGCGCCTCAAGGCTGGTGTAGGCATTGCCGCTAAAGCCGAAGCTTTGCTCAAGGTTGGCTTGGGCTTCCTGCAACGTGGCTTCGGAAGTCCCCACAATCGCGCACACTTGCGCCCCTTCCAGGGCCCACCATTCCGCATGATACTGTCCTACCCCGCGGGCGCCCACCACCGCCACCCGCGTACGTGAATCCGTCGTCATTAACTACTCCTCGTCCTGGCCGTTGGGATCCTCCCAGGGCCCTTCATGTGCATCCACAATTTCATCCCAGGTCACAAACAAGGCTCCATGACCTGTCATCGGGCGCTCTTCCTCCTCCCATTGCCGCAATTTGGCGTTGCGTTGCCTCCGTTTACGCACGTACGCCCATATCGTCAGCAACGCCATCATCTGAAAGACGCTGAATCCTGACACAAGTGAACCGATCAAGGCAACCTTCCACAGGGAGCCATGCCAGGCCTCCCACAGGGCCAGCGGCGTCATCGCGCCGTATTCCGCCAAGGCGCCGGGAAAAGGTTGTTCCGCGAGGGATTGGGTCATGCTCCAAAACCGCTCCTCCCCCAACTCATCTCTCAGAAAGCGGGTCATGGAGAGACTTTGCGCGTAGGCGTCGCCGAACTCCATCTCCCCCCCCGACACCTCGAACACGGCCATCAACTCCCGGTACTCCATGATGCGCCCCTGCATGTACATATGGGCCACCACGGCGGAACTGCGCCAGCGGTACTCGTCCGCCAAGCTCATGGCGATGCCTTCGTTCAGCCAGCGCGGCAGGTTGTTCAGATCCACGGTCCGCGCAAGCATAACATGGACCAGCTCATGACGGAGGACATCGCCGTAGCGGGCGGGCTGGCGCAAGAGGCGCGGAGCCTTCACAACCACCACGCCCTCCTCCGACCACGCCAATCCCTCGACCTGCAACCGCGCCTGGGGCCCCGCGAACTGGGCGAAGAGATGATGCGTGGGACAGATAATATACCGGATCGGCTCCTCTCCGCGATTCAGAAGGACGGAGTACTCCTCCAGAGAGTTCTGCAGGATGTCCATCGAGCGTTCCGCGAGCGCCTCGTCCCCGTCCGCGTACTTGATGACAATTTGCCCTTCTTCAAGACGATTGTCAATGACCCCGGCATGCGCGGGCCAAGGGAAAAGCCCAAAACCGGCGGCCATCGCCAATCCGGCCAGGAGAATCCAGGGAACGCGCATCGCCTCGCCGATCATGTCGCTTCCCCTATGGTCCCCCCGGCATCGTTTTCCTCTGGTTCTAAATCCGCCTTTAACACGGCGCGGGCCTCCTCCACGGCCTCGGACACGCGTTCGGCGCCCAAGGCGATCTCCCGCATCTCATTCTGGTCCACGAACGCCAACACGCCCGTCTCCGGGCATATGCCGCGCAGCCACCAGCATCCCGCCGCGTAGAGCAGCAGTTGGTACTCGTACGCGGTCAGGCTCGCGGGGATGGCGCCGGTTTTGTAATCCAAGAGCGTGACGCTGTCTATCAAGGCGTCCACCGTGCCGGTGACCGATACGCCGTCCAGATTCCACGCGAACGGCGCCTCCCGCTCCACCTGGGCTTTCCGCAGGCGCTTCCCCCAAGGCGATTCGGCCGCCTGGCGCGCCATCGGCGGCAGTTCGTGTTCAAGCCGCGCGCGCAATCCCGCCGCCGGACAGCGCCGTTGAAGAAAATCCGCCACGGCTTCCTCAGGAGGCGTCTCGAAATCCCAGGCCTCGAAGAAACCGTGGACCAGTTGACCGCGCTCCATGGCCAAGGCTTGCGCCATGGTAAACCCGCCGCTTGCCGCTTCCCCCGCCGCCTCCCCCGCTAGCAGCGCCGCCAGCTCCGAGACTGAGATGCGCCCTGCGGACGCGGCGTCCAGCGCCACGGGCTGAATGCGCCGCTCCATCCGCGCCTTGTCCAGCGGCGGGAGGGGCTCGGCCGGCGTCTCCACCGGCGGGGGCGGTTTGGGCTGGCGAATGACGCGCAGCGCCCACTCATCCGCCTGGATGGTCTCGCCGTGCCGCCGATCGCGAAGGCTGAACTGCGCGTCCAGCATGGCGAACCACGATTTCCTTGGCGTTCGCTTGCCCGGGCTTCCGCTGAGCAACAACCAATCCCGCGCGCGCGTCAGGGCCACGTACAACAGCCGCGCCTCCTCGGCTTCCTCGTTCTCTTCATGGACGCGTTTGATAATCTCCCACATAG
>SKRY01000146.1 GCA_007118235.1 Candidatus Hydrogenedentota bacterium
ACGCCTGGATCACCTCGTGGATCTCGGCGTCACTCACCTCGAACTCATGCCCGTCGCGCAGTTCTCGGGCGATCGCGGTTGGGGCTATGATGGGGTGGATCTCTATGCGCCGCATCAGGCCCATGGCGGTCCCGACGGACTCAAGCGGCTGGTGGACGCTTGTCACGCCAAGGGATTGGCGGTGCTGCTCGATGTGGTGTACAACCACCTAGGGCCGGCCGGGAATTACCTGAGTCAGTTTGGCCCCTACTTCACGAGCCGCTACGTTACCCCTTGGGGTGAGGCCGTCAACCTTGATGGCCCGGATAGCGATGAGGTGCGCCGGTTCTTCATCGACAACGCGCTCATGTGGCTGCGCGATTATCATTTCGACGGGCTGCGTCTCGACGCCGTGCACGCCATCATCGATTCATCGGCGGTCCATTTTCTCGAGCAACTCGCCGGGGAAGTGCGTGAACTCGAAGGCGCGCTCGGCAGGCATCTCGTACTCATCGCCGAAAGCGACCTCAACGATCCCCGCATCGTCAGACCGCCAGCGGCCGGGGGCTACGGCGTCCACGCGCAATGGAACGACGACTATCACCACGCCATCCACGCCGCGTTGACGGGCGAGACGGACGGCTACTACCGGGGCTTCGGACGCGTGGCCGATATCGCCAAGGTGTTGCGCGCGGGCTGGATGTTTGACGGCTGCTACTCGCCTCACCGCCGCCGGCATCATGGGCGGCCCGCCACGGGCGTTTCAGGCCACGCGCTCGTGACGTGCCTGCAAAACCACGACCAGATAGGCAATCGCGCGCTCGGCGAACGGACCAGTCACCTGCTGACGCCGGGCCAACTGAAGATCGGCGCTACCCTTGTCCTTACGGCGCCCTTTGTGCCGATGCTGTTTCAAGGGGAAGAATGGGGGGCCAAGACTCCCTTCCAGTACTTCACCGATCACGCCGCTCCGGACCTGGCCGAGGCCGTGGAGAAAGGGCGCGTTGAAGAATTCAGCGCCTTTGGCTGGGACCCCAGCGAAATCCCCTCGCCTCAAGCCCGCGAGACCTTCCTCGCCTCGAAGCTCGATTGGGACGAGTTGAAGGCGGAGTCCCACCGGGAGCTGTTGGAATGGCATCGCGCGCTGATCCGACTCCGCCGCGCCCATCCCGCGCTGAGCGATGGCCGCATCGACCGGGTCCAGGTGGAATACGATGAGGATGCCCGCTGGCTCGTGCTGATTCGCGAACCTGTCCTTGTCGCATGCAACCTGGCCGATCACGCCCAAGAAGTTCCGCTGCCCGGAGGGGAAGAGCCCGAACTCATCCTCGCCTCCGAACCCGGCGTCACCCAGCGCCCATCCGCCATTCTCCTCCCGGCCCAGGCCGCCGCCGTGCTGGTGGGGCGCGGTTGAGCACCAAGTTCCCCGTCTGAAGGGGACCGTGTACCGCCGGCGTCTCGCCGGCATTTATGAGCTGCCTGAAGGGTAGGGATACGGTTGTTGTGAATTTATTAGGCGATTGATGGGCGAGTTCCGTTCTTGACATGGGGGCGCAAATTAGACCAGACTGTATACATTGGGGTGCGGTACGCGCATGCGCGTTAGCATAGGGGCCGGCAAAGGAGAGCCCGGAATGATTCGGCGGGGACACGCATTTCAACACGACGTCTGTGGGCGCCGCAAACCGCCGAGCCGCGCCGTGCGTCCCCGGAACCACCCCACAACGGATACCATCAACACCCTGGTCCAAGAAACGGATCGGGGTGTTTGTGTATAGCGGGGAGACGAAACAGCCGTAATTCGTTGCGCCGTTGCGGCTTGACGCGAGGCCGAGCGTGATCTCACGCCAAGGCGCCAAGGCGCAAAGATGAGCCGCCAAATTCAAGGAGGCCTCGGGCGAGGAACGTTTCATCGCCGCCGCGCGCCAATGGTACGGCGAGGCGTGTGTGTTAGACGCTGGAGTGCGATTGCTCGCGCTTTCGTTCCCTGAGGACGGTTTTGGAATGGTCGATTGCTAGTATGTGAGTGGGAACGCGGGGCTGTTCTCGGTGTTGCTGTGGTCCCGGAGGAAACGTGTAATGGGAGGGGAAAGAGGTAACCCATCCGTTGTCACGAACAGAACAATGGGAAGACCGAACTGGCAGAGGTTGCGCCGTTTCGGCGCCAACATTGGCCTGGGATGTGGCTATGTGTTGGGCCTCCTTGGAGCCAAGAGGATGTCCATACGATCGTTCTATTGGGCGGGGCGCCGCGGACTTCCTCACGCTCAGTATTGCATGGGAAAGCGTTATGCGGAAGGATATGGCGGTGTAAAGATAGATGAACGCGTAGCGGCTGCTTGGTTTCGCCGGGCGGCGCTGCAAGGACACAGAGATGCTCAGGGGCGATTGGGATTCTTGCTTCTAAGAGGACGAGGTGTCCGTGAAGACGAGGCAGAGGCGTATCGGTGGTTGACTTCCGCCGTTCGGTTGGGTGACGTTTGGGCTTGCTGTGCACTGGGAAATATGTATGACAGTGAATATGCGCATGCAGCCGCCCTCAAGGATGATAGTGTGGCGGCTATGTGGTATTCCCGAGGGGCCGAAAAGGGGAATGGCGCCTGTCAAGTGTCCTTGGCGCGGCTCTATCAAGAAGGACGAGGAGTGGACCAGGATTATGACGAATCCATGAAATGGATTTTGCGGGCTGCGAATTCTGGTGTGCGCGAAGGCTGGCAAGTCTTGGGCAAGGCGTACGAACAGGGACATGGAGTCCCACAAGACAATGCGAAGGCGCGGCTTTGGTACAGAAAGGCGGCTCTTGCGTGCATGCCTCATCTGGAGTCATGGTTGGATCTGGCAAGAAGTCATGATGAGGCGGGACGTCCTATCAAGGGATATGCGTGCGTACTAGCGTGCATCGAGCTGAGCAAGTTCTTCAAAATCAGTCCAGAGCTATTGCACCATGCCGAAGAACTCCGATCACAGTTCCGCACGAAACTCACCTCAGATCCGGTTAGAAGAGCCGAAAGACTGGCCAATATTTTTTCTAGCCATGTTATAAATCGGGGGTTATTGCCGTATATCTATTGTTTATGGTGGGTGTATTTGGTAGCCATGCTAGTGCATTCGTTGAGTGGCCTCGGTTATTCCTATGAAGACCTTATTAGTCGTGTAGTCTACTTTGTGGTATATCTACCGCATTTGAGTGTTTTGGTGTTCATAACTCGTCGAATGGTTGTGCTCAACCTGGAATATGCGAAGATATTGTGCTTGACCACAGTATTGGCTGTCATACTCCGTCTTGCGTACGGATATGGTGGGTATCTCGTCAATGGAATTGAACCTATGATGTTGTGGTGGCATGCGGATCTCGTTATCGCGGGGTTGCAGACCGCATTTGCTTTCCGAATGCGTCAGGTCAATAGATTGGCCGTTGAAGATAGAGAGATATAGTTAAGTGCCCCTCTATCTCATAGAGAGTGAAATAGTTGCGTGTGTCAACGTAGTGTAGAAGGACGGTTGTACTTCTTTGCGCCTCTGGGTGATATGAAATCATGTCTTACGCCAACCCGCCAAATTCAAGGAGGCCTCGGGCGATGAACGTTTCATCGTCACCGGGCGCCAATGGTACGGCGAGGCGTGTGTATTGCACGCCGGAGTGCGACTACTCGCGCTTTCGAGCTTGCTGCGCGTGCTGAGCCTCATAGACGGGATTACCTACCCATGGACTCGTTCAAGTTCAGAATGGGGGCTTTAAGAGAGAGGTGGAAGACCATCTGTTTCGCTTTTCCGTTAGTATTGTTGCTCGCTTGGTTCACAGTGATTGCTGTTGCTGAATGGCAAGGTAGGCCGCAGCCGGTAGCAGAGACCTATATGCCCCCCATTTTTCGGGTGATAGCGCAAGCGGAGGACGGAACATACCGCCTTGTTGCCCTAGCTTATCGCAGTCCGGGCGTGATGGAGACGCCAGAGGAAGACCGGCAGGCAACCGAGCGGCGTTTGGGCCACGAGGTTCTTTGGGAGCCAAACCACGGATATAACTTTGGCATTGCGCAAGAGGATGTTGGGAGGGCTGAACCCGAAGCGCTAACCCACTACAGGGAGCCTGGTTTTCAGCAGCGGGCGCTACGTTTTAAACGTCTGCCGGGACATGGCGCTGATGGGGAAGGCGAGTATGTTCTGTGGGTACGGCCTGGGCGATTCGAGTATACTTATGTGTATCGTGCGGAACAAACAGATGCCACATTGCTGAAGTACGCGGAGTTTACGCCAAAAGAGTTGCTTCAGGCTCTAGCCTATGGAACTTTGGTGCTCATGGGTGGCATCGCTTTGGTGTGGTTTGTACCCAAGCTCCGAAGGCCTGTCCGTGACATGTGAGTAAGGGTGGTCACTCTCCACCAACATGGTTCAGACAGTACCCTGCCGCGACTTGGTCTGGAAGGTGAGAAACGGTTTCTTGTGTCTTTGCGTGAGGTGAGACCCTGTTTTCTCCGCCAGCGGAATTGAGCGGCTTTCCTAATCCATGCCAGAATGGTGTCGGCGGCAGTCAAAGTCATAATGGCCAGGAGCGTTTCACTTGCTGGTCCCATGAGAGAAGGAAGAGATTGTCATGCGCAATACA
>SKRY01000370.1 GCA_007118235.1 Candidatus Hydrogenedentota bacterium
ACCGCCAAAATCATTGGATGGGGGGACCACTACGAACTCCGTTTGACCGTGGATGAATACACGGTGTCTCTTAACGGGGAGCGCCTCGGCGAGATGGCCGCTTTCCGGGGCATCGACGGCCCCGAGGAGGAAGAACACATCCTCACGGCGGAGATCCTGGACGGCGAATTGACGGGCCGCGTTGCGGGTCCGGAAATCAGCGCTGACTTCAGCCTGGAGCGCGTGTTCCACCGTCCGGACAACCTGGGCGCCGAACCGCCGGAGGGCGCCGTGGTCCTCTTCGACGGCAGCGACCCCAGCCAGTGGGTGCGGCATCCCGAGCAGTGGTCCGTCGTGAATGGGGCCATGCAGGTCGGCGGCAGCAACCTGAGGACCCGGGAAGAGTTCGGCGACCACCGCATCCACATTGAGTTCCGCCCGGCCTACATGCCGAATGCCCGGGGACAAGGCCGGGGCAACAGCGGCGTGTACGTCCATGGGCGCTACGAAGTCCAGGTGTTGGACAGCTTTGGCGAGGACGTGGACGACAGCTATTGCGGCGGGATCTACGGCCTGCGCGCGCCAGACGAAAACGTATCCTTGCCGCCAGGGGAGTGGCAGACCTACGACATCACTTTTCGGGCGCCGCGTTTCGACGATGACGGCGAGAAGATCGAGAACGCCCGGATCACCGTGGTGCACAACGGCACGGTCATTCACGATGACTTCGAGCTTCCGCAAGCCACCCCAGGCGGGCTCACGACGCAAGAAGGCGAGTTAGGCCCCATCTGGCTCCAAGATCACGGCGGCGATCCCGTCCGGTTCCGCAATATCTGGGTCGAGCGCCTGTAACGTGTGACGCGGGGAGAGGCGGACCAGCGCCGTCTCTTCCCGCTCTCAAGCCTTGGTTTTCCCCCTCCGATAAACCGTACTGAAGTACGCGCCCGGGGCAGGTGCGCGCCCTGGCTGGTTGCCGGCCAGCGGACAACGGGGATTTGTCAATACATGGAAAGGAAGCACGTGGACTTCTCCCTCATCATTCCAGCATACAATGAGGCCGGACGCATAGGCTCCACTCTTGAGCACGTTCAGAGCTACTTGGGCAAACAGAGCTATTCCAGCGAAATCATTGTTGTGGATGACGGCAGTACAGACAACACCGCTCAAATTGTGCAAGACGGCTTCCCTGATGTCCAGGTCATCCGCTATGAACCCAACCGGGGGAAGGGCTGCGCCGTGCGGACGGGTATGCTGGCGGCCGTGGGAAATTACCGGGTCTTCTACGATGCCGACGCCTCAACGCCCATTGAGGAATTGGAGAGGTTGTGGCCGAAGTTCGAGGAAGGGGCCGACGTCGTGATCGGCTCGCGCAGTTTGCCCGATTCCTTCATTGAAGTGCCGCAGCCGTGGTATCGCGCGAAGATGGGGAAAGTCTTCAGTCTGTTGGTCCAACTCTTCGGGTTATGGGGTATCCCTGACAGTCAGTGCGGATTCAAGGGATTCACCCTGCACGCCGTTCAGACCCTCTTTCCCCGCCAGACCATCGAGCACTTTAGCTTCGATGTGGAGTTGCTCTTCATCGCCCGCAAGCACAAACTGCGCATTGAACAAGTGCCTGTCCGATGGATCAACTGTCCCTTGACACGCGTCAACGCCATTACGGATTCGGGCCGCATGCTCTACGAGCTGATGCTTATCCGATTTCGGCACATCACCGGGCGCTACGCGTAGTGCGGCCGGGGCGCCGCCTCGCGTCCCCAAGAGCCCTATTCTTCCTCCAACGCCTCATCGTCTCCCGGCGTGATCATGTCCTTGAGCCCCTCGAAGGCGTGGTGGCCCATCGTTCCCTCGCCATAGCGTTCGGCAGCGCCCTGGGAGACGCCCCGCGTGCGGCCGTCGTGCTCGTAATCATGGCAGTAGAGGCACAGTAGCTCCCAATTGCTGCCATCGGGCGGGTTGTTCATGTGATTGTGGTCTTTGTGATGCACGGTGAGTTCGCGAAGCTCCTTGCCCGAAAACTCCCGGCCACACCGCGCGCACACGTGAGGAAACAGCGCGAGCGCTTGCTCCCGGTAGCCCGCCGCACGCTCCGCACGGTTGCGCTCGACCTCCGCAAGGATGTCCATCTTCTTTTTCGGATTGCGTTTCCGCCTCAGGAGCGGTTTCCGTCTTGGTGGCGCCATGATATCCTCATTGGTTCTTCATGAAGTTCCCTGTACCTGCCCCTCAGTCTAACCGGGAACCGCGCTCAAGGCAAGCGCGCCGCATGTCCCCAATCGCCGGACGCTTCATGAACCATCCGGCCCTCCTCCCATGCTCAACCGAAGCCTCCCATGTACTGGACGTAGATAGCAAGCAGCGACCCCACATAGTCCGGCTCGTCCTCGGGCGGCGGAGACTTGATGGGGAATGCCGACTGATACCGCACCCAGCGGCCGCTGCCATCGGCGTACAGCACATTGCTGCCCCCGGGGATGTGATTGAACTGAAGGACGCCCGCTTCACCGCCTTCTTCCTGAGCGTGGATGTTGTCGCCGGTTCCCCAGGCATCCCACATGACGGGCAGCTCGCTTTGCGCCCTGGATTGAGCGGCGGGGTTATTGATGTCGGTGATGAAGAACCGCTCAATCCCCTCCCGCAGCCGGTAATAGCGCGTCGGCAGGCTCTCGCCGTGACGGTCATACCACTCTCCGTTCGGACCGAAGGTCTCCTCCATCTTTTCAAGTTGGATGTCATCATCGATATCGGCGAGGCGCATTACCGCGGGCCATTCCGGGGGACAGCCCGCCTTGTGCAGAGCGGCTTCGTCATAAATTTCGTCCACTTTCCAGTCGAACCCGCTTGTGACAAAGCCGGTGTGAAGAAGCTGGCCGCTGCTCTGAAGAGCCCAAGCGGTGTACACGTAGGAGATGGGGTGGGAAAGTAGGGTCCAGCGGCATGCCCGCGAAGTGGGATCGCCTCCATCCAGGGTCTCCAGCGCCTTGGCGGGATCCGCCGGCATGGTGAAGGCGCCTTCGCAATGAGCCATGAATTCACCGGTGGGCACAAACCGCGCGTCCGACGGACAGATCATGAGGCTGGGATCGGTCCAATAATCGGGGTAAAGGTCCTCGGCGGCGAACCCTTGGAGCCAGCCTTCCCCGCCTACACGATAGCGGGCTGGCGCGGGGAAGCGGTTGTGGGACTCCTCATCGGCGTACATGCGGAAGATGAGCCCGAATTGCCGCAGGTTGCCCATGCACGCCGCCCGCCTGGCAGCTTCGCGGACACGTCCCAAGGCGGGGAGCAGGATCGCGGCGAGGATAGCAACAATCGCAATAACGACGAGCAGTTCAATAAGCGTAAAACCTTTCCGGCCCATGGCGAACCATCCTTGTTCCCGCGCCGGAAACTCTCCAGCAAATCGCTTGGGAACCCCCCTTTTTCGGAAGAGGTCCCGGCGCGATTGCGCTTGCTTGATACCTCCATGATTCCTTTTGGGGTTAATCCCTTTTCGCCGCTCAAAGATGCACGCCGTGCTCTGATGCCGGACACCACATGCTCAACGCCACTCCCCCTCTCCGCTCGTGAACCCCCTATTG
Source organism: Candidatus Hydrogenedentota bacterium (assembly GCA_007118235.1). Classification (GTDB taxonomy): domain Bacteria; phylum Hydrogenedentota; class Hydrogenedentia; order Hydrogenedentales; family SLHB01; genus SKRY01. Next base: position 3,561 of record SKRY01000370.1, read on the forward strand.
AAGCGGAGAGGGGGGATTATGCGGCAGGTGCTACTGACCGTCCAAGGATTTCCTTACGCGTCGAGCGACCAATCTCCACGAGGCTTGAACTTCAAGTATTCCGCGGCCTCCTCGTCATCAATGATCTGCTCTCGGGCGGGATCCCATTTGATCTTGCGGCCCGTGAATATGGAGGCGTAGGCCAGCCAGCCCGGCGTGCAGGCGCGGTGCGACACGCTGGGGGGGCAAATCGTGGGCCTGCGGCTCTTCACGCACTCGATGAAGTTTCGCCGGTGGTTGTTGGAGCGATAGACTTGGATGGGCCCTGCCTCGAAGTCGCCTGCTGTCCATTCGTCCTCGGACGCTGAGAAATGGCCCCGGTTGACGTAGACCCACCCGTCCGAGCCTTCGAACCGCGCGCCCATGGGGTTGCTGTCGGAAATGTTCACCGTCACTCCGTTGGGATACACGCAATCGACGTTATAGTGGATAGCCGCGTTATAGGCGCTGTCCTCGGGTGGGAACTCGCCGGTGGCCTCTACCTCTAGCGGGCCGGAGTCATCCATTCCCATGCCCCAATGGGCGATGTCGTGGTGATGGTTGATCCAGTCCATCAATTGGCCGCCGCCAAAATTGAGGTGCCACCGCCAATCCCAATGGAAACGCTGGGGATCGAAGGGGATTTTCTCGGCGGGACCGCAATAGAAATCGTAATCGACGTGGTCCGGCGGATCTTCCGGGCTGTGCGTGGGGCCTTCCGAGCCGGTGGGCAAGCCCACCACGACGTGCTCAAGCCGTCCAATGAGGCCGTTGCGCACGAGTTCCACGCCCCGGCGGAAGTTGCCCGCCGAACGCTGTTGCGACCCCGTCTGCCAAACCACCTGGTGCTCTCTGACCGCCTCGACCAAGGCCTTGCCTTCTTCATGGGTGTGGGTTATGGGCTTTTCGCAATAGACATCCTTGCCCGCGCGCACGGCCGCGAGTCCGATCAAGCCATGCCAGTGGTCGGGTGTTCCAATCATCACCGTGTCGATATC
>SKRY01000361.1 GCA_007118235.1 Candidatus Hydrogenedentota bacterium
GACATCCCGCGGGTACTGTCTATCCGCGTGAGGTCATATACGCAAGAAGCAAGTGTAACCAACAACGCAAAAGGAGAATCACAACCATGAAGCACCTCAAACACATCAGCACGCCCAAAACAGCTCTCGTCGATGGCGATGTGGACACCATCATCGGTAAGATCATGCGCCCGATCCTTGAGATGCAGTTGTGGCAAGTGTTTGGCAAGGGCGATCCCGCCGGCGACAACAACAACAACACCTATTAGTTCTTTCGTGTCACGCACCGTTCTTGAGGTGTTAGGGCCGCTCCGCCGGCGTGGAAATGATCCGGGTATTGCTGTGACGCCCAAGGCTGGTGAGGGTGCGCCAACGACGCACGCTTTAGGGTGACCTGGGGGCCTTAGTGGCCCCCAGTCACCGCGATGACCCGCCCCATGAATCAAGGGGCTTAACGAGTGGCGGTCCAAGAGCCCGCCAGGATTGAAGCAAGGAGGATCCACATCATGAAACACATTAAGACCGTATCGGTTCAGAAGGCGCTTATCGGCACCGCGCGCGGCGCGATCCAGCAGTTGATCGATGGAATCCTGAGCATCTTCGATAGCATCCTGGGCGCAGTGAAGAGCCCTTGGGGCCGCTACTAGAAGGCCGCGTTTCGCGCCAAGAACGGCTTCAACGGCTACCATTGAAACGGCAATTGCAAACGAACGGGGGGTGTTTTCCGTCCGTAACGCAATGGCCGAGTTTACCCGGCGCGGCATAAGGGAGAACCTCGACCTATGAAACACATCAAGACGGTTTCGGTGCAAAAGGCCAACCTCCGGGATGAGTTGGGCAACATACTGCAGGATTTTATTGACATCATTCGCGCCGCCTTTAGCCTGGCCTTTGGCCGTGTGAAGGATATCTTCTAGAACTAGCGGCGGACGCGAGAACGCACCGGTGGTTAAAGCCCTGGGTGCGGTTTGCTCTGGCATTTCCAGATGGAAGGGGATATCCGGGAAATGCCAGAGCCTGAAAGCGCCCCAGCCTGCTCCGCTACGGAGTGCGGCGCAGGCGCGGACATATATCCGCGAACCACGCGGAAGCGTTATGGGGAACATGATATACGCTCCACCGATTACGGTCGGAGTACAGGGCGGCTTACCGGAGTTGAAGACTTCGGTCCTTTTGGGAGGCCGCTGACCGAACGGACGTCCCGCGGGCGCCTTCGACCGGAACGGGAGAGGTCTGGGTGTCCGTGTGAGGTCATAGATACACCCTGTTGAAGCAAGCCAGCAACACAAAAGGAGACTCAGAACCATGAAGCATTTCACGCACATTAGCATGCCGCGCAAAGCCGCCGGCCACGGCAACGACAATGGCAACGACGGTATCTTCGCGAAGATCGAGGAGCTTCTCAGCGGTCTGCTCTTCTGGAAAGACTAACGGCCAACATGGCCGTGGGCCGGACCCTGGCTCGTTCCAGTCGTGGACATTGGTTCTCCCGGGCTTGACGCGCCATAGGGATTTCGGGTAAACTGAAAACCTCCGCGAGGACCCGTCAAGCTGACCATACTGAACAAGGGAGAGTGCTCGAAATGAAGCATATCCGTAAGATTTCCGCCGGCCGCGCCGATGCGTTTTCCGATTTCTTGAACACCGTATGGGGCGCGTGGCAGGATTTTCTTCACACGAAGAAGAACGAGATTCGGGGTTAGCCGCGCCCGGAGTGTCAACAGACCATCGACGGCGGCGCTGGGAAGGTTCGTTTTCCAGCGCCGCCGTTCCATTCCCGAGGGCCTCAACCGGTAACTTGCCATGATAACGGGTCACCACTGCGCTATTCGAACTGCCGATCCCGATGACGCGCGCGCCCTGAGCGCGCTGTACAACGGCGTGGCTCCAAAGGCCGCCTACCTGAACCGGCGGCGCGAGATTCTTCTGCCCACGGTGGACGATCTTCGCGAAAGCCTGTCCCGGAAGGACCGCAACGCCTCCCCCTTGTACGTGGTGGAGGATTTGGAGGGGCGGATTCGCGGCCTCTGTGCGTTGAGCGCGGGCGGAACGGATATCGGTTACGGCGAGATCTTCTTCCTTTTTCTTGACGAGGAGGACCTAAGCGGACCCCTCGCGCGGGAAGCGCTCGCCTATCTGTGCCGCGAAGGGCTTCGTGAGAAGCGGTTGAACAAGGTCGTCGCGCAAAGCCTCGAGACCGAGCCGGGTTACCGCCACGCGTTGGTGGACATGGGGTTCGAAAGCAATGGCGTTCAACGCGAGGTCCTGCACACGCAAGGGCGCTATTTCGACCTTGAAACCCTGACGCTCCATGCCAACGCCTTCAGGGATCCCTTCGCTGGCTCCGTGGGCGTGCAAGGCGAGTAAGGCCCTCAGCGGCTGGCAGCCGGGTCCCCCTCGCGCTCGCCGGGATACCGGTCCGGCGTTACGTGTATCGTGGTGGTAAGGCCGTAGGATTCGCCATCCCGGCCCGGGAAGACAACTTCCACGTAATACGCGGTCCATCCCAGGGTTGGCTCCGGCACGGTAGCCACCGCCGCTCCGTTTTCCGCCGGCAGTTCAATGGAAAACCATTGCGCATCGCGAAAGTCCCGGTCCGTGGAATGGGCGCGCCATAACCGCACCCGCTCCTCGGAACCATCCCATCGCACGGCGAATTCGCCTTCGGCGCGATGTTCCCATTCCAGTTGCGGCAACAGCCGGCCCTCAAGAATGGCGTCATAGAAGGCAAGCGCCACCGGAACCACCCCCGGACCAAGCCCATGGCCCGCATTGGGTTCATACCGCAGATAGGTGGGGCCTTCCAACCCGCCAACGTATAACGACGCCGCATCCACGGTCCAATAGGGATCGTTCGAGCCCAGGAGGATGAGTTTCGGCATCGTCAGGACCCCACGGTAGCTGTAGGGATCCAAGAGTTCCAGGAGCTGTCGGCCCCGTTGCGTCGCCAACTGGTCTTGAATCGAACGCTCCGTGTAGTCCCGAATCATGTGGCTGAAGCCGCCGTACGACCGCTCCTGATGCTCCAACTGGGGTTCCGCGTTGAGGATGTCGAACACCATGGGCATGAGGGCCTCGACGCGATCATCCACGGCCGCGGTGAGCCACGCCGTCCAACCGCGTTTTGACGCGCCCGTCACCACGAACGAGCCGATGTCCTGTCCCCATTCATCCTGGGCGAACGCTTGCAAGGCGTCCATGGCGCGCACGGCGCTGTTGGTCATGGGAAAGAGCAGGGGCCAGCCGCTGTCTTCCCCGGCTAGGAACCGTTCGAACGTAAGCGCTATCAGGGCATCCTCGCGCAGGCCCCCGAACAGGGGCTGGTTCGGGATCTGGTTGACCATCGCGGCCACGGTCCCTGTTTGCCGGGCGGCGGCTAGGAGCACATCCTCCTGGTCTCCGGACAGGGCCGGGGGCGTGTCGCGGTTACTTCCGCCAGCCACCAAGAGCAGCGCCGTGTTCTCGCGCTGGACCGTGCCGGGCTTCGCCACGCTCAGCCAATGCTTCCAAGGCGCGCCCTTCCACGTCTGGGACGTCAGATGCAGGTGATACAACGTGAGCCCATCCCTCTCCTCGGTGGAGTGCAGGATGTAGTCAAAACTGGGGTCCGGCTCCGCCACGTAGGCCGCCAAATCCGCCGCCGCGCCGCACCCCGCCCACGCCAGTGCGAAGAATCCACACGCCAACCGTCCAACAAGCCTATTCATCGAACACCTTCTCCCTGTGTCGTCCGCGGGGTAATGTGAGTGCGTCGTTCCTTGGGGAACCATGAAGCGATATCGCTTCCCCGCCCTAATCCCTTTTCTGGGGGGAAAGTTTCCGCGCTTCCCCCCTTCTTGAAAGGAAAGCGGGAAAGCCTCCCCATCATTGGTGAGCCCTTCCCGCTTGGGATTATGGCATTGCGCGATGGTTCGCACTTAGCCCCAGGTGATCAACCTGGTTTCGTGTTTGGTGGCCAAGTCCGGGTGGCTGGGGACCACGCGGACCATGAATCCTTGTTGACCTGTTTTTTCGCAGGGAATGTGGCCCTCATACCGCTTGGCCCCCTTGGCGCCGTCGCCCACGTTGTTCATCTCCGCGGTTCGGCCGTTTGCAATGTGGCCTTGAGGGTCCAGGTCGCCGTAATAGACTTCCACGATCACGTCATCGGGAGTGAGCGCCTTCAATGTCACGTCGGCCTGGACGGTAAGCGTTTCTCCGAACCGGATATTCTCCGTGGCCCCCGATTCAATATTCGAGATGACAACATCCTTCCATGCTTGGCGCACCTTGCGCTTCCAGTCGGCCAAGGCCTTGGAACGGGCGCGATTGTCCGCGCGAAGGGCGAGGCGGCGCGTCGCGGCGGGCACGTAAAACCGGTCCGCGTATTCCTGCACCATCCGATGGGTGTTGAATATAGGGTTTATCGTGCGCATGGCCTCCTTCATTCGGCGCACCCATTCGCGCGGCAAGCTCTCGCGGCCCCGTTCGTAGAACATGGGGGCGACTTCGGTCTCGATGATCTCGTAGAGGGCCTCGCTCTCCACCACGTCCTGTTCATCGGGATCCTCGTAACTCTCGCCCCGGCCGATGCTCCAGCCATTCTCCGCCA
>SKRY01000025.1 GCA_007118235.1 Candidatus Hydrogenedentota bacterium
GCGGCGTTCGTCCCCGGTTACAGCAGCGCGTCTGCGACGGACTCTAACCGTACTTCCGAAATACCCAAGGCCGATGGGTTCGCTCCGTCAAAGGCGGGCGAGACACCTGGCGCCCGGAACAGGGGTTTCGTCCCGTTCCGAACTCCGCTTCCAGTATAGTCCGCGGGGCGGAAGACAGTCAATTTCCCGGCGCCCCCTTTCCATGTACCCCAAAATCCTGCTACACTCCTATCTACTGGGCGGCCAGCCAACGCGCCGTGTTGACTTGCCGCGCCGCCGCTCGTATCATACGCCCTTCCGGGATAAGCGGGCCAGGGGGCGCGCGCAAAACTTCTTCCGCCGGGCCTGCCTAGGGGAACCCGGCGCCTTCCAAGACGCGGAACACGCCGCGAAAACGAGTTTGGATACGCTTTCAGCCGGCATGGGCCATGTAGTCGCCATAGCCAATCAGAAGGGTGGGGTGGGTAAGACCACCACCGCCATAAACTTGGCCGCCTGCCTGGCCGCCGCCGGGCGCAGGGTGTTGCTTGTGGATCTTGATCCCCAGGGCAACGCCACCAGCGGCCTTGGCCATTCAAACCGGGACGACATCGAGCCCACGCTGTATGATGTGCTCCTGAACGAAACCCCGGCCTCCGCGGCCCTGTTGGACACGCCGGTGGACAGCCTGAAGCTGCTGCCCGCCAACAGCCAGCTGGTGGGGGCGGATGTGGAGCTGGTGGAGCTGGAAGAGCGGGAGTATCGGTTGCGCAAGTGTTTGGAGGATGTGCGCGGCCAATTTGATCATGTGTATATTGATTGTCCCCCAAGCCTGAGTCTGCTCACCGTGAATGGGCTGACCGCGGCCGAGGGCGTGTTGATCACCATTCAGTGCGAGTATTATGCTTTGGAAGGGTTGACCTCCCTGCTTGGCACCATCAAGCAAGTGCGCGACAGCCTGAATTCCGGGCTCCGGTTGGAGGGCGTGCTCATGACGATGTATCAGCACACCCGGCTGGCGAGAGAAGTGGTCTATGATGTTCGAACCTATCTAGGCGAAAAGGTGTATAAGACTGTTATTCCACGCAACGTGTCCCTCAGTGAAGCGCCCAGTTTCGGAAAACCGGCCTTTTTGTACGCCCCCCGGTCGGTCGGAGCAAAGGCCTACATCGCCTTGGCGAAAGAGGTAGCCACCCATGGCTAATACAAAACGCGGCGCCTTGGGCCGGGGGTTGCACGCCCTGATTCCCGAGGAGCGCCATGCCAATAACCATACGCAAGCGCCCGTGGACGGGGCGCCGGCGAGTGGAACCCAAGTGCTCGAGCTTGATCCGCGTGGCATCGATCATAATCCCTCCCAGCCCCGCAAGCATTTTAATGAAGAACATCTCGAGGAGTTGGCGGCCTCCATCAAGCGCGACGGCGTCCAGGAGCCCATCATCGTGCGGCCCAAGGGCGATAGCCACGAACTCGTCAGCGGCGAGCGGCGCGTGCGGGCATCCATCATGGCGGGTCTTGAGACGGTCCCCGCCATTTGCCGCGAGGTCTCCGACGAGGAGATGCTCAAATTTGGGCTCATTGAGAACATTCAGCGCGAGGACCTCAACGCGGTGGAGCTGGCCCAGGCCTATCAGCGGCTGATCGACGAGTTCGGGTGGACGCAGGAGCGCGTCGCCGAGGAAGTGGGCAAGAAGCGGGCCACGGTGACCAACACCCTGCGGCTGCTCCATTTGCCCCGCAACGTTCAAGACGAAGTGGCCAACGGGAATCTGTCCATGGGCCATGCGCGGGCGTTGCTGGCGATCGACGACCCCGCGATGCAGGCCGAGGTGTGCCGCAAGATCATCGAACAGGGGTTGTCGGTGCGCGCGGTCGAACGCATCGCCGCGGAAGGCGGAAAGCCCAAGGAGCCCAAGAAACCGGTTCCGAAGGATCCCAACATTGCCTCTCTGGAAGATGAGCTGCGGCGCAATCTGGGCACGCGCGTCGCCGTGAAGCACGGCAAGAACAACAAGGGAAAGATTGAAATCGAATACTACAACCTGGATGAACTCGAACGTATCCTGGAGGTCATCCGGCCGTAACGCCCCATTTTGGGCGGCCCTAAAGACGCCGGACCGCGGCGTTCACAACCCCGATAGAAGGCAGATCACAGCCCATGCTCGACCTGAAATTCCTCCGCGACAACCCGGAAATGGTCCGCGAAGCCTTGGCCAACCGTCACACCCCCGTTAACCTCGACGGCATTCTTGAGCTGGACTCCAAGCGCCGTTCCGTCGTGCATGAAATGGAACAGCTTAAGGCCAAGCAAAACAAGGCCTCCGAAGAGATCGCCCGCCTGAAAAAGGTTGGGGAGGACGCGTCGGAGGCCGTGGCGGCGATGAAGGATGTCAGCGCGGAGGTCAAATCCCTTGAGGAGCAAGTCCGCGAGGCGGAGAGGGCGTTGCGGGAACAGGCCTTGGCCTTGCCGAACCTTCCCGATGCGTCCGTCCCGGTGGGGGAAGACGAATCCGCCAACCGGGTTGAGCGGAAATGGGGCGAGATCCCCGCGTTCGACTTCGAGCCCAAGGACCACGTCGACCTCGGAGAAGCCCTGGGCATCATCGATCTCGAACGCGCGGCGAAGATGGCGCGCTCCCGGTTTGCCTTGCTTCGCGGGGCGGGCGCTCACCTTGAACGAGCCTTGGCCAGCTTTATGCTCGACATTCATACGGAGGAGCACGGGTACACCGAAGTGCTGCCGCCCTTCGCCCTGAACAGCGCCAGCATGGAAGCGACCGGCCAGCTCCCCAAGTTCGCGGAGGATCTGTTCCGGCTGGAGGGTCACGACCTCTGGCTGCTGCCCACGGCGGAGGTGGCGTTGGCCAACATGCACCGGGACGAAGTGCTCAAGGACAAGGACCTTCCCCTGCGCTGCACGGCGTACACCCCCTGTTTCCGGTCCGAGGCGGGGTCCTACGGCAAAGACACGCGCGGCATGATTCGCCAGCATCAGTTTGGCAAGGTGGAGTTGTTCGCCTTCACCCGGCCCGAGGAATCGTGGGATGAGTTGGAAACGTTGACGCAGGCCGCCGAGACCATCCTGCGCCGCCTAGGCTTGCCCTACCGCGTGGTGACATTGTGCACCGGCGACATGGGGTTCGCCTCGGCCAAGACGTACGACATCGAGGTGTGGCTTCCCGGCCAAGACCGGTACCGCGAAATTAGCTCGTGCTCGAACTGCACCGATTTTCAGGCCCGCCGGGGCGGCATCCGGTTCAAACGCGGTAAGAAACCAGAGCTGGTTCACACCTTGAACGGTTCGGGGCTGGCCGTGGGCCGCACGCTCATCGCCTTGCTGGAAAACTACCAGCAAGCGGACGGCAGCGTCCTCATCCCCGATGCGCTCCGTCCCTACATGAACGGACGCGAACGGATTACGCCGCGGTGAATCCTCGTGGGACGTGAAATAGAACCACGGATGAACACGGAATAACACGGATGAATGATTCCTGAACTCCAAGAAGGGACGCGTCTCGGAAGACCGGTAGAGTAAGTGGCCCGTATGAGCATGCAGCTTGAGGGACAACCACATATGATGGGCGACTCACCGGAGAGCGTGTACCGCGTTGCGGATTTCTACCGCTATGCGGCCGCCGCGAGCGCCACGTTGTTTGCCATCCTAATGGTTGTTGCTGTGTCTTTTGCGCTCGCCAATCCGGATGGATCGTTCGGCCGGCCGGTTCTGGCCGCCGTCGTGTCCGGTGCTGTGCTGGGCGCGTTCTTTGTGGGATCTCTTGTGTCATGGCGGTGGGCTTGTGTCAGCACGCTGATTGCCGGCGCGGACCACGTTTCTTATACCGGAATATTCGTACACAAGAAGCTGGAATATGACCAAGTAATTCGCCTGAAATGGCGGGCTTACGGAAGCGGCGAGATAATCATCGACGATCGATGTGTTCGGCTGTCGCTTGATTTGAATACCTATGCCGCTAGAGATAGACCGGCGATTGTCGAACAACTGCGCACGGGCATTCCAGAGGAGGTCCAGCAGGGCTGGGACCAGTTCCAAGGTGTGTATGAAGCTCTTGTCGAAGACCAAGACACCAAGTCCGAAACCCTTGAGAGGGCTATGTCGATTGGGACCACTTTCCTTGTTGCGATCCTCATGGGATATATTTCGGGCATACTCGGTTGTTAATGGCCGTCTAGCGCCATCTCGGCCAATCAGTGCAGACACTCCGCATCTTCGGCGATGACGGTGTCTGCGTGGGACATGAGTCGTACGATGCTATCTTGTAAATCCTGTCCATGATTTGGCGCTTACCTCCGGAGTCGAGCATGTTCATCCATGAGTCCACGCTCCATTGGTTATGATAGACGAGATAGCCCAAGCTGTATCGCTTCTGAAGGCAGCGTCCCATGGCGTGGCGCTGACGGGGGCGGGTATATCCGTCGAAAGCGGCATCCCCTCGTTTCGCGATTCCGGCGGGTTCTGGACGCGGTATCCGCCCGAGGACTACGCCACGTATTCGGCCTTTCTGCGGGATCCCGTCAAGGTCTGGTCCATGTGGCAAGAGCGCATCGGTTTGTTGCGGCAGAGCAAGCC
>SKRY01000126.1 GCA_007118235.1 Candidatus Hydrogenedentota bacterium
TCTCGCCCTGCTCCACGAGCCCAATCGCCTTGACGGGATCGGGTTCGTAGACGAATTCCGCGCCTTCGGGCACGCCCACGATGTTCTCGAGGATGCCCCGGTGCAGCACCGACACATCGAGATCGCGCCAAGCGGGACCGTGATCCCCGCCAAGCATCTCCTCGCGGTCCACGCCGTCCCGAAGGGTCAAGATATGGCGGGCGCCATCGCCGCGCACCACGCCAATGGCGCAGCCCGGCGTTCGTTTCACTTCCTGCGCTACGTCGGAGCCCGCCTCGCGCACCTCGAACCACTTCTCAAGCTGTTGCAGAAGTTCGGGCCACTGCGCGTTCTTGGGTAGATTCAACACCCGGTGAGCGGGAAAGACCACGAACCCCGGATCTTCCATCGCCACCAGACCCATGAACACGTAGTCGTAGGGACGCAGCCCATCGGGCTTTTCGGCGGCGCGCATGTCGTCACGATACACCCACGCCGTGGTGAAGCGATGGTGGCCGTCGGCGATATAGAGGGTCTCACCCTTGAAGAAGTCCATCACCTCCGGCAGGGCGGGGACCCGCCAAAGCCGGAGACGGACGCCGTCGATGGTCTTCGCCGCGATGTCTTCCTGTCCATCCGCGGCTTTCCGCAGACTCTTCAGCACGGCGCCCTCGGGATCCGCATACGACACGAAGACCGCTCCGAGATTGGCTTGGCAGGCCTTGGTCAAGCTCAGCCGGTCCTCAATCTTATGCCGGAACGTCTGCTCGTGGCCGAGCACGGTCTCCTCGCCCGGTTCGGGGATCTTCACGGCCGCGAAGAACCCATGCCGCACATGCTCGTTGCCCTCTTGATCCTCGAAACGCTGTTCGAGCAGATACATGGAATCCTCGGGATCTTGGACAAACACCTGCTCTTGAATCCACGCATCAAGCTTGCGCGCCGCCACCTCGTACTTGCTGGTTCCGTCCTCGTCTTGCGGCAAGATCAGATGAACATAGTTGTACGGACTCCGCCCCGCCAGTTCCTCCCGTTCCTCCGGGCTGATGACGTCGAACGGCGGCGTGATGACCGCATCGAATGAACCAACCTTGTCTGGATTGTAGCGAAAACCTCGAAAACCGTGTATGTCTGCCATGGTGGTATGCAATACTCCCTTCTTGTTGTCCGGATTGCGTCACGAAAAGCGGGGACTGCGCGTTAGGGGAACCATGGTCCCCCGCGCGTGCGACGGGTCTTACTTGGGGATCGCGGCGGTAATCTCCCTGCCCCGCGCGCCGCCCTCTCCATCCGGCAAATCTACCCCAAGCCCGTCCATGAGGAATGTGCATCTATCTTAGCAGACCAAGGCGGCCGACTCAAAGCGCGCGGCCGCGTTGATCCCCGTAGGAGCGGCCCGCTATGCCTGGTCAAGCGTGATCAGCCCTATCTCGGGCGGGACTCCGAACCGCACGGGCAGGATGGTCACTCCGACGCCTCGTGACACAATGACGGGACAGTGTGGGCCTTGGCAGAAGCCGCCGGCGTACTTCTGGCCATACTGGCTGGGAACGATGGCGGCGCCCACGCCGGGCAGGCTGACTTGGCCGCCATGGGTGTGACCGCTGAACATGCAATCGACACGCCCGGCTTCGTCCAGCTCCTCCGCCACGTCCGGATTGTGGGACAGCAACAGACGGGGCATGCCGGACGGTATCCCGTCAAGTGCTTTGTCCAGCCTCACCTCGTCCGCCCACAAATCTCCCACACCCGCCAGACATATGCCTTGTTCAGGCGCGGGTTCCCGCTGAATCCCGTCCGCCGTGAGGAACAGACGGCCGTTGTCGATAAGCGGGATGCCGATCCCGGCGAACGCGGCCTTGCAGGCTTCCGTCCCCTCCCAATGGTCGTGATTCCCCAGCACGGCCACGGCGCCCAGACGCGCCTTGAACCGGGTGAGGAGTTCAATACCGGGCTGCACGGTGCGGGGACGTTGGTGCGCATAGTCGCCCGTGAAGAAGAGGATGTCCCCCTGCAATTCGTTGGCCATGGCGGCGGCCCGCCGCAGATAGGGCATGGCGTTGTAGGGGCCGTAGTGGGTATCCGTGACGTGGACAATCCGCAAGCCGTTCAACGCCATGGGCAAGCCGCGTACTGGCAGGGTGTGTTCCGCCACACGCAGGCGCTGAGGCGCGGCGAGAACGGCGTATCCGCCTACTCCGGCAGCCGCGGCAGCCGCTATCCCCATCGCGGGCCGGCCCAGGAACTGACGGCGCGTCAGGCCCGATCCTTCCGAAGCTGACGCGCTGACGCGCCGTCCACGCGCGTAACCCCAGACCGCGCGCGCGATGCGCCACGCCGCCCAATAGAGGATCGGCGCAATCATACTGGCGGCCGCGAAATGGCTGAGCGGCCACGTGTGGGCTTCCTTTGGAATAACGGGCTCAACGAATATCCGGGCGGGCAGGATGAGAAAGAAGACGATGCGGTAGAGCATTCGCGCGGGTGTTTCGAAAGCAGGGGGAAGCAGCAGCAGTTCCGACGTAAGTATGATCGTCAAGAACGTCAGACCAGCGCCAAGCAAAGCGGCCGCGGTCCGATAAGAAACCTTGGTCTTGCCCATCGCAACGAACTCCAACCCTTCGGACGCGCTTCACCCGGCGCCGCGCCCGCCGGACGTTACCAAGAAAACGTAAAACAGCGCCCCTCGGCCCACACGGCGAAACGCTCGCGAACGGAAAGACCTTGGGGCGCCGTTGCCTGTTAGACGGTTCTTCGTTCCCCTCCCCGGCTCAGAACGTGTCGCCGAAGAAGAGCGCGTTCAGAAACAGCCCGTTCGTGCCGTACCAGAAGTTGCGGAAGTTCGGGTTGTCCATGAACAGGATGATGTGGCCGCTGCCGAGTCTATCCGCCACAATCGCCGCGCTGCAACGCGCATCCTCCAGTTTTTCGTCCGAGATGTAGCCGCTCAGCAAGGGCTCATCCGTGTACTGGCCCACATTGACGCCCGGTTTCCCGGCCGGTTTGTGGAAGATGTTGCTCGTGCGGAACAAGGGTACGGTTTCGCCGTATCCGTACGCGATGGGATGGGTCGTGTCAAGCGCGGCCTCGAAGATCGAGCCCCCGATCCGTTGGGCGCCGCGAATATCCGCGAGGTCTTCCCAAGGCTTTTCCTCGAGAAGCTCGTCCATGTCGAACTCTTTACTGGCGAGGTTCACCCACTCCTGGCCAATCACCCAGCGCGCCGCGCCGCCCGTGGCGATCAATACGCCGCCATCCCGCACCCAGCTTTCGACCGCGCTGGCGCTCACATTGCTCGCGCTGTCCGCCAATATGAGGCGGTTGTAGCGTCTGAGGTTGGACGTGTTTACCCGCGACGTGTCCAACAGCGTCACCGGCATCTCGAAGCGCTGGTCCAGCAAATGCCAGAGTTCGCCCGCGGCGCCCCGGTTGGCGCCGGAGCCCGTAACCAAGGCGGCCTCGGGCTTCTCTAGGATGCTCCCGAAGGTCCGGGTCCCCAGGTCGGGGCCGTCGATACTCATCACGGCGGGGACGGCGTACACCCGGACGTGATCGCGCGCCACGACCTCGTCGATCAGGTCATGCACGCTAACGTCCGGCGCGAATTCGTGCGCGGAATGCCGGACCGGAATCATGATCGCGCCGCGTTCAAACTCCGTGGACTCGCCCGCGGCTTGCGTGGTGAAGGGCCGCTGAATCACCCTGGTGTGCGCGCCCGCGTCTTGAAGGCGGTACAGGGCGCGCGGCGCGAAATAGCTGTCCCACCGCATGATGTAGGCATATTCTGAACGCCCCCCCACCAACTCGCCGCCGTCATGGGTCACCTCATTGATGCGCGCGCCGAGATGCGGCTCGGGGTCGTCCTCGAACGCCACCGCGTCGACGCCAAAGGCCAGGGGCTTGGTCCAGGTGGAAACATCGTAGAACCGGTCATCGTCGAACTCGGTCTGCGTCTCCATCATCGCGCGAATCAACCGGAACTGCGGTTGCGCCAGCGGAATGAGCACGGCCTCGCCCGGCTGGTATTCGCGGCCATCGGCTTCCACCGGGGTTTCCAGTTCGTGGATCTCAATCCGGTGGCGCAGCATCATCTTCAACATGGCTTGGGCCCGAGCGCGATGCTCGTCCAGCGGGATGACGTACGCCTTGACGGGATGCTCCTTGGCGAATCCCGGCACATCGCGGAAGAACCCGTGTTGAAAACCGAGCAGATCTTCGCGCATTTCAAGCGCCGCCTCCAAGGTCGAGAGCGACGTGGCGAATTGATTGCGAACCGTGTACGAATAGGTCAGGACTCCGTGGTGATCCGTTTCGCGTTCGACCGCGCGGGACGAGGCCTGCTCATACAGAATGCCGATCGCGCCGGTGATGTCGGGATAGGTGGAACCCTTGCCGCTGAAGAAGTCGTCAAAGGTCTCGCGGGTGAAGAACAGCTCGCCCAGTTCGCCAAGCCCCTGCGACAGGTGATCCCGCGCGATGCGCGCCGTGAGCGCTTGATTGAGCGGCGGGGTAAACGGATTGACCCGCTCCTCCACGCCGGGCTGGAAAAAGTAGGTGGACTCGGATCCCA
>SKRY01000265.1 GCA_007118235.1 Candidatus Hydrogenedentota bacterium
CCCAACCGCTACGATCTCTATTCCATGGGTCCGGACGAGACGGCCGGAACGAGTGATGACATCACCAATTGGAACCTGAATTAGGTTTACAAGACCGCGGTCCATTGGGTTCGCGCGCCGCATGCGCCAGAATGTGGGCGGCCGGCGCGCGTGGAGACGAGGAATGAATCCCATCAAAGACGGTGGTTCCGGTTCGCGCGCAACGCGTCCAAGAAAGGCGCGGGCGTCGTGCGCGGGGTTTACCCTCATGGAACTCATCGTCGTGGTGATGTTCCTAGGCCTCATCATGGGGTCCATCGTGCCGATCTATCGCGATTCGGTCCGCAACATGCGCATCGATCGCGGCATATCCGACCTAGTGACGGTGATTCGGTACGCACAAGAACGGGCGGTTACCGATGGCCGCGAGTTTCGTGTGTATCTCGATACCGAAGAGCACCGCTACTGGATGGTTGGATTCGCGAGACTGGATGATCAAGGCGAACCCGTGTTTCAGCAAGAGGTAGGCTCGCGAGGCAGCGGCGGGGTGTTGCCGGAACATTTGCGATTCAGGCGAATCGACGCCCAACGGGAGCCGGGCATGGATCGCGTCTATTTCATCACCTTCCATCCCGCTGGAACCAGCGATGTGGCGGACTTGGAAATCGAACTAACCGAAGGGCGCAGCCGGCCGTTCCGTATCCAACTGTTGGGCCGGATGGGCCGGGTCGAGGTGGAGGATCCCCGTTCATGAACGTTCGCCGTGATAATGGGGGCTACCTGCTGGTGGAGACCGTCACGGCGATGGCTCTGCTGAGCATCACCATCGTGGCTCTTCACGGCGCCATGCAACAAGCCGCCCTGACCCGGGCGCACGCCGAGGATTTCACCTATGCCCGGTTCTTGGCCGAGGAACTCTTGGGACAACTGGATCTGCGGCCAAACCTTGAGGAAGGGTCGAACACGGGAGAATATGGGGGGCGGTTTTCGCGCTTTGTGTGGGCGTATGCCATATCCTACGTGGAATTGGAGCCGCCCGAACTGGAGCCCGGCGCGGGGTTGCCGCCCGAGCTTCTGGATCCGGATTTGGACGCGGATGAAGAGTTCGAGTTGCCTGTGGCGTATTTGGGCAAGATCCGGGTAGAGATCCACTGGACGCGGTTGGGTCAGGAATTCTCCTACGTGGTGGAAACCCTGGTCAGTCCAGATCGGCTTCCCGAGCCAGAAGAAGAAGAAATCATAATAGACTTCGGATAAGGAGACGTTTCCATGGCGGGCGCATTTCGGGCGCGGGGCGCAAGGCGGGCGAGCGGCGGCTTTACCCTCGCCGAGTTGCTTGTCGCCACCACCATGATGGCCATGGTGATGACGGCGGTGTACACCGCGCTCCATGGGATGACGCGCACATGGCGCGCCAGCGAGGTCAATTTGCATGCGCACCATGACGCGCGGATCAGCATGTCGCTGCTAACGCGTGAGCTGAACAGCACCATTGGCGGCGCGGGCCACCTATTCGAGGGCTCCAGGGACAGTGTCGAATTCTTCACTGTAAGCCGGTCCATGCATGCCGAAGAAGGGGGCGGCCTCCGGATGATGTGGGTGCGGTACCGGCTGCGTAATGAGCCGAACGAGCCCGGCAACCGCCTCGAACGCGAGGAGGCGTTTCTCGAGGGGCCGCTGCCTCTGAAGGATGCCGATGACGACAGCATCAGCCGTTCGCGAGTCCGGCTGGGCCGCACACGGAGTTTTGATTTGGCGCACGGCGTGGAGAACCTCGCGTTTCGGTACTACTGGCATCCGCCGGAAGGCCACGAGCCGTTGGGCGACCGGTTGGAGACGGAGAACGGTCTGCTGGTCTTCGAGGAGAATCGCGAGGGCTGGGGATTGCCCCAGGGAATGCGGATTGAGCTGAGCCTGCACGACGAGGAAACCGAAACCCCGAACACGTTTGCGACCATGGTGGTCTTTCAAGGACCCACAACGCTGCTCGACGGCGATATGCGCGAAGGACCCCTGGGAGGAGGAAGCCGGCTATGAGGACCCAGTCCAAGGGTTTCGTGCTCCTCTCCGTTGTCTGGGTCGTGGCCTTGCTCACGATCATTGTATTGGGCTTCGGCCATCGCGCCATGCTGGAGCGGCGCGTGGCGGCGCATAACATGGACCGGATTCAAGCCCAGTATCTGGCGCGGGGAGCCACGCAGCGCGGGATGGTGGAACTCCGCAACAAGGCGGCCTTGGATCGCTTCATGGGGCGTCCAGGACGCACCAGCTTCGACCAGCGCTGGAAGAATCCGCCGGATCTGATAGAGGACGAGGCGATCTTCCTGCTGGGAGGCGAGTACGAGGTCGAGGATGAAATATGTGAGTACCGGATCCGGGATGAAGAGGGACTGATTTCAGTGAACCACGCCCCCCGCGAAGTACTCGAGAATCTCGATGGGTTGGGTTTCCGCGCGGTGGGGGAGATCATGTCCCGGCGGCAGTCAACCACCGGGCGCGGCCAGGCGTTCATGTCGATTGAAGAGATACGCAACCTGGACGGCGTGGATGACCGGTACTGGGAAGGAACGCGGGACAGGCCGGGATTACGGGATGTGTTGACGGTTTGGGGTACCGATGGACGGATAAACATCAATACGGCCCCCGCCGCGGTGTTGGAAGCGATCCCGGAATTGGATGGCGGTGATGTGGAACTCATTCTCTCCGCCATGGGCCGGGACGAGGACGGCCTGGACGCCGCGAGAGGCCGGGGCGTGCGCGATATCGCCGTATTTTTGGATGAATTGAACTTCAGCGTGGATAAGAGAGCTTCAGTTGAAAGACATGGCAAGGTGGACTCCTCATTTTTCACTGTTACGGGTGTCGCCAGTCAACGCCGCGGGACCATTCAAGCTAAGAGCGTGGCTGCGGTCGAAATTAGGGATGAAGACATAACGGTCCTGGAATGGCGGGAGGATTACGGTGGCGCGTAGTTCGGCACACTACTACATACTGCAATTCGACCAGCATTTGATATCCGCCCTCAAGGTGCGCCGGGGCGGAGGCGAAAAGCTGGAGATTGCGGGATTCTGGCGCAAGCGGGGCGACTGGCCGTCCGAAACCGGCGAGTTGACCACCGCGTTGCGCGAATTCGTCCAAGAGCATGACCTGCAAGGCGCGGAAGTGTACACCATCCTCCCGCGTCACGAAATGACAACGCGCGTACTCACCATGCCGTCTCAGTCCAGGGACGAAATCGTCCGAATGCTCGAGTACAGCGCGGAAGAGTATGTGCCGTACCGGCGGGCGGAGATCGTGTTGGACTGCGCGATACTCGAAAAGCAGCCCGATGGACATTCCCGCGTATTGGCCGTGTTGGCTCACCATGAAGTGGTCGAGCAGCATGTACAGAAGCTTCAAGAGGTGGGCCTCGAGCCGGCGGGTGTTTTCGCCAGCACGGCATGCTTGGCGTCGGCGGCGCGGGCAGCGGGCAGCGGAGAAGAGAGCGGCCGCTACGCCTTGGCGAACTTGGGGTCGGCCGGGTTCGAAGTCGTCATCATGCACGATGGGAAGCTGTCCTTTGGCCGCGGCATCGCCACGGTCCAGGATTGGACTCAAGCCACTGAGGATCCGCATGTGTCGGAGGAACTCGCCATTGAAATGCGCGGTTCCCTCTCGGCCTACCGGCGCGAATCCGAGGATGGCCTCGGGGTGGACGCGGTGTATCTGTGCTCCGATTGGGCTAGCGTCGCCAAGGCGTGCGAGGCACTCGCTCCCGAACTGAGCTATCCCATTCAGGAGGCGGACTTCACGCGCGCGCTGGTCTCGCAAGGCCTGGAACACCTTGATGTGCTGCCGGTCACGGCCCTCGGGGCGGCGTTGACCGTTCAGGGCCGGGCGGATTGGGCCATCAACCTGGAGTCGGAGTCGCTCCGGAAGGCGCGAAGCACACGCTCGCTGCGCCGGACGGTGGCGCAGTACGCCGGTCTGGCGGCGGCGGTGCTGGCGTTGTTGGGCGTCCTTTTCTTCCAACACGTCCATTACAAAGAGAGTTACGCACAAGAACTGCGCCAACAGGTGGAAACCCTTCGGCCCGCCGCCGAGAACATTATCGAAAAGCAGCGCCAGCTTGCTATACTCCAGCGCCAAGTTGCGCGTGGAGGCACGGCGCTTGAATATTTGGCCCGCGTGACCGATGTCGCGCCCGATGATGTCAACCTTACCCGGTTCTACTTTGTCTACGGTCAAGGGATTATGTTGGAAGGCCGCGCCAAGAGCTTCCCGGATTTGGACCAGTTCGTTGGAAATCTGCGGAGCAACGGGCGCGAGCGACGGGACTTTTTCCGGAATGCCGTGATAACCACGCAGCGGTCGGAGAGCGAGCGGGGCCAATCGGTCACCGCCTATCACATCAGCATACCGATGCGGGAGACGGATCTAGAGGAAGCCGAGGACGGTTCTGAGGTGGCGAGCATTGACTAAATGGTGGAGTAATCTGTCGGCGCGGGAACAGTGGTTGGCCATCGCCACGGTGGCGTTGTTTGTGGGATCGGTCCTTTATTTTGTCGTGTCCCCGGCGATTGAGCGCTTGGACCGCGCCGATTCCCAGATACAACGATTGGAAACCGAACTGGTCCAGTATACGGCGCTGTTGAACCGCCGGGAGCGGGTGGACCGGGAATTCGCCAAGATTGCCGAGGATCATAGCGTCGAGTGGACGGCTGAAGAGATCCACGACGGGCTGCGCCGCGAGATTGACCGGGTAAGTCTCCAGAATCCTCCCTCCCCGGACGTGGTTCGGGAAGGAGGCGCGCCCGGCAGCGGCGGCCGCGTCGTCACCATTGATGAAATCCCGCAGGGGCAACTCAGCGACGCGGGCGAGGGGTACCGCGAGTATCAGATAGGGTTTCGCACCTCTCCCGCGACATTGCCAAATATCATCGTGTTTTTGCGGCGGTTGCAAGAGAGTCCACAAGCATTGCGGGTGAATATGCTGGATCTGACCCGCACATCTCCCGATCGGAATGAGATAGTCGCCACGTTCGAGATCACACGGACGGTGGTGGACGGCATACCTGAAGACGTGGAACGCGAAGCGCAGCTTCTGTTCGCCGGCAACCTCTTGGAAAACGGTGATTTCGAGGAGTGGGATGGCGAAGCAGAACGTTTTCCCGGGTGGGTGAACGAGGATAGCGTGGTCCGGGCGTCGGAGCGCTTTGTTACCATAGGGGAACGGAGTCTTCAACTGGAGCCCGCCTCCGCGCCAGGCCGAGTGTATCAAGAAGTTGAGCTGACCGGCGGCGAAACGTATGAGTTGGAGTTTGACTTGGCGGCGACGGGGCCCGCGCGCGTGCGGGTTCTGGATGCCGAAACCGGCGAGCCTCTTGAAGGCGATGTGGCGTCTTCGGCCGATGAACGCATCAAACGTTACGCGGCCCGCTTCACGGCGCCCGGCGACAACGGCGCGGCGCGGCGGGTGCGCGTTCCGGTGTTGGAAGTACTTGAATCAGACACGGTGGCTTACTTGGATAACGCAAGACTAATACAGGTGCGATAAGCTTATGTTTAGCGAACGAGTGGTCGTAATAGTAGGTGCGGTGGTTCTGTTGGCGCTGGGCGCGATGGTGGGGTGGTTCGCTTTCAACGATCCCACCGAGGAGACGCGCCAGGATCTCGCTTGGGATCTCGAACAAGCCCAACAACGGCGTGATAATCCGGGCGGGGGACGCGCCGCCCTTGATCTCGCCGCCTTGGAAGCGAATGTGGTGGAACGCGATGATCTGTGGGATCAACTAGTTGCGCCTCCTCCGCAGCGGCCGAATCCGCCCGATTTGGCCGGCCCCTTGCGGGGCGTCACCATCACGCGCGAATCCATGGGGTCCGGTGATGACTTGCGTGTGCGCGTCCGGACGGCGAGCGACAGGCGCGGAAGCTGGATGGGAGAGGGAGACGTCCTCAACGGGCTCACCATTCTCGAGATTAACTCCGATTCCGTCGTCTTCGGCAAGCGAGAGCATGGCCGAATGTACACGCGCTCGGTCAACCGCGGAAACTAACGCACATAGTATAACCTGTTGGTTTTTGGGGACGCCGCCTGTTTCCCGCGTAAGTGCGGTTAACCGTCATGTGCAGCCGGTCAACCGCGCGGTTCGCGTCTAGAAACGCCTCACCCCGGTGTTGAGGAAGGAGTAAATACGTCTTGAAGGGTGTCTTGGGTATTTTCGCGCGCAGTTCTTTTGTTTTCTTAGGGGCCATGCTTCTATGTATCGCCGGGGGAGTGGACGCTCAACAAACCCCGGTGCAACCTGAAGCAACCCCGTCGGATGTGGGCGACGTGGAGGGCGTCGCGGTGGAGCCCGAAGCTCCGGACGCCCCCGAACCAGAGGCGCCTGAACCGGCTGCTCCCGACCGGGGCGTGCGTACGATCGCCCCCCGAGGCGGGGAGGTTGGGGTGCATGGCGATGGGGTGTACCAGCCGTTCCTGCAGAAGCCAATGGAATTCCGCGAAGTGCCCGACGAAGGGTCCCGGCTTACCTTGGAGACGCCTGAGCAGCGGATCCAGGCTACCGAGTTTCTCGACACACTCGCGCAAGCCACGGGCTGGAATATCCTGTCTTCCGAGGGCGTGGAGAACAAGACGCTGCGTTTCTGGGTGGAAGAAGTCACGCCCCAGGAAGCCCTGGAGATCCTGCGTTTCCATGGCATCTACTATGACTATGACCATGACTCCCGTTACCTCTATGTCCGAACTCAGGAAGAGTATCTGCGCCGGGAGTACGGGGGGCTGATCCAAAGAGAATTCGAGATAGAGCACGCCGACCTCAGCGACATGGAACAAATCCTGTCCAATTTCCTGTCGGACAACGGACGCATGGTGGCGGATCCCCGGACGGGGTATCTCATGGTGATGGACACGGAATCCAATCTGCAGACCATGGACAGCATCATCACGCGGCTTGACGTGCCCATCACCGCCCGCACTTACCAGCTCAGATATGTAAACGCGGATGATATATCGTCGAGTGTGGAGGATATTGTCACCGAGCGGGGCAGTGTCCATGTCGACCCCCGCTCGAATAGCATTATCGTTACCGATCTTCGCCAACGCCAGGAGCGGATCGCGGAATTCATCGAGACCATGGACAAGCGGCAAGCGACCCAAACCTGGACACTGAACTACGCCGATCCCGTGCGGATTGGCGACCGGATCCGCGATCTGGTTCCAGATGACATGGGCCGGGTGGAGACGGACGAGGATATCTACCAGATTACGGTGACCGCGACATCCGAACGGTTGGAGGAGATCGACGAGTTCATCACTGCTTGGGATCGTCCACGCAAGCAGATTGAGTTGGAGGCTTACCTTGTCTCGGCATCCAGCAGCATCACGCGTGAACTCGGCGTGAGTTGGCAGTATTTTGATATCCATTCCGGCGATCCACTGGCCATACAGCGGCGGAGCCGAACCCCAGATTATCAGTCCTCGCCTGACAGTGGCCAACGATTCACGATAGGCGATATGCCCTATCAGGTGCCCCTGCGCGATCCATTAACGAGCCAGCCCATCCGCGATATCGCCGGGGATCTGGTTCCGGATCCGCGCTTTCAGGGCAACCGGCTGGGCATGGTGTTGAATTACCTCGATCAGCAAGGAGAAGTATCCATTCTTTCGCGGCCGCGCGTCACGGTGCGGGACGGCGAGGAGGCGATCTTCGAGAGCACCGAGCAACGGCCCTACGTGGAGGGCGGATACGACACCGGGTACACGGGGACGGGGGGGGTCGACGATACGATACGGCGCACCAGCCGAGTGTTGCCCATGCGGGTGCAGTTCATTGATGTAGGCACGATTCTCCGGGTAATGCCCCGAATCAATGAAGAGAACAACATCATGATGGATATCCAGGTCGAAGACAGCACGGCGGAAACCGTGACCGTCACCTCGGGCGACCAGACAAGCACCATTCCCCAGAAGCGGCAGAATCGGGCGGAGACGCGGGTCATGGTGCACGATAATCACACCGTTGTCATAGGGGGGTTGCGGTCCTCGAATTTTGATGAGGACGTGGATCAGATTCCGCTGCTTGGGGACATACCGTTCCTTGGAAACCTGTTCAAGAACACGACCGCCGAGCACCGGGAGACCGATCTGCTTATCTTCATCACCCCACGTATCGTGGACGAGTACACGCGGCCCGAGGCGGAACGCCTGGCGGATTACGAAGCGCAAAGTTCCGAGCGCTTGCGGGAGGCCCGGCGGCCGTTGCTGCAACGCTTGCTGCATTCGATCAGCGACCGCGAAATGACGATTTCGATTGGCGAGACGGGGGCCATGCACTCCGCGGGCAGCCGCGTGGAGATTGACGACCTCAGGCAAGCCTTTGACGCCATTGAACGCCCCACCCAGCACACGGCTTTTGTGCGGGCGCACCCCAACGCGCCGGTGGAACGGGTGAACGCGGTTGCTCACGCGGCGGAAGAGCATGGCATGATCGTCGAGGTGGATACGCGGGGGCGGCCATTCGTGCCCATCGAACCCGCGGCCCGGCGTGAGGACGATGCGCTGGACATGGCGCCATACGACGTTCCCATCCAAGCAGAGCCTCCGATGGAGTGGTGAGGCGGAGGTCTTGCGGGTAATTGAGTGTCAAAAGCCTTAACGCCGTTTACGATTCCAAGGGATCGTGGAGGGCGTTAAGGCTTTCCTGTGTCTGGCGCTGAAGGTCCCGCGCGGACGCCGTGGTCTCCTTGGGAGGCGCGATGGGGGCGCCGTAGACGCACACGATACGCGAGAACGGTTTGGGAACCATCATCCGGTCCCACGAGCGGAGGCGCCAGCACGGCGCGGCGGAGAGGGCGCAAGGAATGATGGGAACGCCCGTCTTGATGGCGAGGGAGGCTGCGCCGGCCTTGGCTTCGCGGCGGGGACCTCTGGGACCATCCAGCGTGAACCCCACCGTGCCGCCGTGTTCCAGTACGCGCTCCATCTGCCGCACCGCCGCCAGCGCCCCCCGCGACGAGGATCCCCGCACCGCGTACAGCCCAAAGCAGCGGCAGGCCCGTGCGGCCAGTTCGCCATCGAAGCTGAGACTGGTTAGGGTGTGTTGGCCAATATTCCGGTGGACCCAAAGCGCCAACAGCAGGGTTTCATGCCAGAAGGCGACGATGATCCGGCCGTGCTCGCGTTGGACGCTTTCCCAGACTTCGGGATGGCGAATCTCCACGGAACACGTCCGGTAGAGCAACTTCATCACGCCCCCGATAAGGGGAGGGGCCGCCGTCAGGATGAAGCGTTGGCGCGGGGTCCATGCGTTGGGGCTGTTGTACTCGATATCCGGGAAGGGACCCTTGATGGGGCGTGGGAGCATGAAAACGAAAGGTTCCTTGAGGCGCTTTCCAAGCGGCCAGTTTATCGCCGAACAGCGCCGTCACGAAGCATTGGGGCGTCTGCGCACAAAACTATCCTCGAACTTTTCCATTTCTTGCAGCCGTTCCATGGCGGTGCGAGCCATTTCTTGATCGGGAAATGCGCCTACAAACACGCGGAGGAACGCGCCATCCTCGGACAGCGACAGCGTGGGTTCAAGGCCTGTTTCCTCCGTGATTCCTTCGGCATAGGCCTCGGCCATGGAACGGTCTCCAGCGGTGTACGAAATGACCTGAATCGTGTAGGGACCACCCTCGCGCGCCAATTCCCGCGCCTCCCCCAGACTCAAGTCATCGCGAGGAGAGAGAGGCTGAAAGTCAAACTCCTCGTCCTCCCCGGGTCCGTCCGGTTCCTCCGGCGGCTCCGGGGCGTCCTCCGCCTCATCGCGAGCCGGCTCCTCATCGCGGGCGTTCATCTCGTTGCCGGACGGCGGACGGAACGGATCCCTCACGGGCGCTTGGGGCCGGGTCTCCGGCGGCTCGATGATGGGCCGCGGCGATACTTGCCGGCCTTCGCCCACGGGCTGCCTAACGGCCGTATCCTCGTCCGGCTCCGCGCGCCCGGCCACCTGGGTATCATCCCCCTGTTCGGCCGTCGTGTCACGCATGAAGAGGCTGGCGTTGGTGTAGCTGTCGTCATAGCGGCCAACAACCACCCCGGCAAGAAAACAGACAAGCCCCAGCAGCAACACGGTGCAAATGGCGAGCACCAACTGGCCGGGTGAGAATTCCAGCGTGTGCGTGTCCTGGTCGAACACCCCACGGTTTCGTTGTTTACGTCGTGACATTTTCCGTCGCCGCCTCGCCGTGCGTTTGCGGCACGCCGGTGTCTTGTTCGGAATCGGAGGTATCCGGCTCCACGCCGGCATCGTCGTCAGAAGCCTGGGGGGAGTCCGAGGCCTCCGTTTCCTGTTCGTCTTCGGGATTCTCTATTTCGGCCAATCGCTCTAGCAAGGCCGTGCGGCCCGCCTCGAGTTCGGCATAGCTAAGATTGGGATCCCGGACCTCGATGAGGCCGTCCGCATGCTTATCCACGTACAAGGCAATGCGGGTTTCGCCGTCGGATTCATCGGACTCCTTTATGAGCCGGAACACCCGTTGCCGCTTCAGCAACTGAGCGGCGAGATAGGCGCGGGCCAAGGAGGCGCGATCCTCCGATTCCAAGGCCTCGTAAAACACTTGGCGCATGGGCGAGTAGGCCTCGGGAGGCTCCTGCTGCTCCACCTCGGGATCCCGGTACATGGGACGCCATACGCAAAACGCGCCTTCGCTCCAATTGGCGTCCCAGCACTGTTCGCAATAGTCCTCGCGCAGGAGCACCCCGTCCTCAATCCGGGTTCGCGATGTGAAGACTTGCTCATGGACAAACGGCGTCTCGCAAACAAAGCATTTCTTGGCATTCTTGCCTATCTTAATTTCCATCGAAACCTGTTATCAATCAAGCCGATACGCATCATCTTGGGCCTCCAGCGATTCCATCCCCTATTCTTAGCATATCCCAGGGAATTTTTCCAGGGCGTATCGGCGGCCGTACCCCTTGGATCACGGATCAGCCCCCTCTCCGGGGAATCCCCATGCCCTTCCGCGATTGCGGCGCCAGTTCACCGGCCGGTGAGCTGGTAAAGTGGCGCGACGGGGGGGCGCTGAATCTCATTGATTTCGAGATCGACTTGGGTGTTCTCGTCCGTGAAGCGCAGGGTTCCGTGGGCGGCGCGGCTAGAATTGGGGGAATCGATCCGCGCGTGTGATATCACCAGTTCGCGCGCATCTTGTGAAAAGACGGCCGCGCCCTGAAACCTGCCGTCTCCGATGTCGAACGCGCGCCACGGGGCGCTCACTTCAACACCCTCGAATGACGCCGCTCCCGCGATGAGCCAGCGGCTCTCGACACGGGTTATGCGCGCCTCGGGTGAAAACACGCCCGCCAACAGACGCCCGGATGCTGCCGGAAGGAGACGCGTCACGGCCTGCCTGCCGATGCGGTTGCCGCGCACGAACACATCGAAATCACTTGTATTGGCGAAGCGGAAATGCGCCTCAACCCATTCGGAAGCCGTGTCGCCCAGTTGGGCATGAAACCGCCCCTGTGTGAGGGCCGCCTCATACGGACGCTCGATATCAAACGCCACGTCGCCAAGCATCAGCGGCGGAGCGCCGGGTTGGTTGTAGACGCGCATGACGCCATTACGCCCGTGGACGGACAGGCCCGGCGTCTCGAGAAGCGGCCGCATCACCTCGGCAAGCTGAACCGCCGTCCGCCGGGAAGGTCCGTCGAGGTTCACGTCGAACCAGGCGCCGTCGAGGTGGATGGCGCGAATGCGCACCCGCCCTTGACCGAGGTCAAGCGGGCTAAACTGGACCACGGCGCTACGAGCGCGGAACCGGGCCTCCGTGTTGTCCTCCAGCGGGAACTCCACCGTGAGGTCCGTCAGGCGAAAGCTCTGCAACCCGTAGGGCGCGATGGTCCCGAACCGGACGTCCGCGCCAAGCATCTCGGAGAAGCGGGCTTCGATTGGGCTTCGCAGAAAATCCGGCCGGTGGGAGGCGGCAAGAAACCCGCCGCTCACGGCCATTGCGGTTACCGCGAGCAGCACCAATAAAGCGGCGAGGCGCCGGGTGTCACCGGCTTCCTTTGACGGGGTATTACTCCTCAGGGGGAGCCTCCGCGGACGCCGCGTCTTCTTCTTGTGGTTTTCGAGCCCATTCCAGCCCCTTGGATTCGATGACCTGTTCGCGCAATCGCGCCGTCACCTCGGGATTATTTCGCAAATATTGACGCGTGGCCTCCCGGCCTTGGCCGAGGTTCTCGCCATTCATCGAGTACCAGGCGCCGCTCTTCTGGATGATCTTTTCGGCGACCGACAAGTCCAGCACGTCTCCCTCGGTGGAGATGCCTTCGTTGAAAAGGATGTCGAATTCCGCCACCCGGAAGGGGGGACCGAGCTTGTTCTTGACGACTTTCGCCCGCACACGGTTGCCAATCTCGGAATCCTTGTCCTTGATGCCCGCGATACGGCGCACATCCAGCCGCATGCTGGCGTAGAACTTGAGCGCACGGCCGCCCGTGGTGGTCTCCGGGCTGCCAAACATGACCCCGATCTTCTCGCGGATCTGATTGATGAAGATCACCAGCGTCTTGGAGCGACTGATGGCCGAGGAGAGCTTCCGGAGGGCTTGAGACATGAGCCGCGCCTGTAATCCCATGTGTTGATCGCCCATTTCGCCCTCGACTTCCGCCCTGGGAACCAACGCCGCCACGGAATCCACCACGATCACGTCCACGGCGTTGCTGCGCACCAGCGTTTCACAGATCTCCAGGGCTTGTTCGGCGGCGTCCGGCTGAGAAACGAGGAGATTGTCGATGTCCACCCCCAGCTTGGTCGCGAAAGTGGGATCCAAGGCGTGTTCGGCATCGATGACACACCCGATTCCCCCACTCTTCTGGGCATTGGCCACCACGTGCAAGGCTAGGGTCGTCTTGCCGCTGCTCTCGGGGCCGAAAATCTCGACCACGCGTCCGCTAGGCAGGCCGCCTACGCCGGTGGCGATGTCCAGGGACAAGCTGCCCGTGGGAATTGCCCGCACGTTATTGACGAAACGGTCGTCCCCAAGCCGGACCAAGGAGCCGCGGCCAAACTGCTTCTCCAGTTGGGACACCGCGACATCCAGGGCCTTGCTCTTTGCATCGTCGCTCAAACCAGCCATGTAATCGTCTCCTACGCTCGCATACTGAACAAATGTTCAACTGTTTCGCCTATCCTGCCATAGTTTGAATTTGGTGTCAAGGTCCGGTTTCGGCGAGGCGAACCGCTGTACCGCCGGCATCTTGCCTACATAAGGCGTGGGCTGTTCCCGGCATCCCCCGCTCCGGCCAGCCCCCTCATTATACTCGGCGGGCCGTCCGCACTTCCACGTGTGAGAGCGCCTTCTTACAGCGTTTTGCGGAAACGCAAGGCGCTCACTAGGAGCAGGGTCAGGCCCATTCCAACCAAAATCAAACCCTGCGTCCACAGCTCGGTCAAGCCCGCGCCCCGCAGGATGATGCCCCGCAGGATCTCGATGAAATACGTCACGGGCACGATTCGTCCGATGACGTAAACGGCGTAGGGCATGTTCTCCAAGGGGAACATGAAGCCGGACAGCAACACGGAGGGCAACAGAATGACGAAGGAATACTGGAGGGCTTGGATCTGATTGTCGGCGAAGGTCGAAATCAGTAGCCCGAATCCCAGCACGGTGAAGATGAAGATGATGGAGAACGCCACCAACAATAGCAAACTGCCCGCTATGGGGACCTGAAAGAGAAACCGCATGATGGTTAGCAGGAACGCGACTTCCGCGATCCCGATGACGCAATAGGGGACCAGCTTGCCGATCATGAGTCCGAGCCGGGAAACGGGGGTGACCATGAGCTGTTCGAGGGTGCCGTTTTCCTTTTCGCGCACGATGGCGAAACAGGTGAGCAGCATCGTGATGGTCTGGAGCACCACGCCCACCAAGCCCGGCACCATGAAATTCGCGGTGCGCATGTCCGGGTTGAACAGCATGCGGGAGCGCATCTCAATGGGCGCTTCCCTGGGGCCGTTAAGCGTTTCGGCGGCGATATCCATGCTTTCCCGCAGCGCGATGGCGTTGGATACGTTGAGCGCCTGCATGGCCACGGTGCTGTCGCTGCCGTCGATGAGGACCTGTATGCTGGTGGGGCGGCCCCGGAGCAGGTCGTCCGTGTAGTGGGGCGGAATCTTCAAGGCCACCTTCGCGTGGCCCCGCACCACCGTGTCCACGAGTTCCTCGTCCGAAAACGCCGTGTAATCGAGCGCGAAATAGCCGGAATTCGCAAACGTATTGAGCAAATCCCGGCTCGGTTCCCGGCCGTCCAGATTGTACACGACGGTCGGGACGTCCTTCACGTCGAGGTCGATGGCGTATCCAAAAATGGTGAGCTGGACGCTGGGAAGGAACAGCATGAGAAGGAAGGTCCGCGGATCCCGGAAGATGTGGATGACTTCCTTGTAGATGATCGAACGCGTCCCCCTAAACATGGCGGTTGTTGTCCCTTTCCCGGGTCAGGGTCACGAAGACGTCCTCAAGCGTCGGGGGGATGCGCAGCACGGTGGGTTCGCCGTACCCATCGTTGTCGAGATCGGCCGCGAGCTGGCCGTCGTAGCCCTCATCCGCCAGCACGTGAATGGAATCGGCGAAGATGGTGGCCTCGCGCACATAGGAGTATTTGTTGAGCCGCTGCATGGCCCCCGTGAGCCGGTCGCAGCGTACTTCAAGGCGCACCGCGCCGGGCGGGGACACTTCGGGCAGTTCCTTGAGTTCGCCGGGCGAACCGCAGACGATGAGCTTCGAGAAATAGATGTATCCGACGTGACTGCACCGTTCGGCTTCGTCCATGTAGTGGGTGGTGACGAAGAACGTGACCCCTTGCCCGGACAGCGTGAAGAGCAGATTCCAGAGGTCCCGCCGGGCCACGGGGTCAATGCCCGCGGTGGGTTCGTCGAGGAACATGAGACGGGGCCGGTGCACCAGGGCGCAGGCCAAGGCCAAGCGCTGCCGCCAGCCGCCCGATAGCTGCCCGGCCTGACGCTTGCGGTACCGGTGAAGATCCACGATGTCGATGGCTTCCTCGATGCGCTCGCTCATCTCCCGCCGGGGGACGCCGTAAATGCTCGCATAGAAGCGGAGATTCTGCATCACCGTGAGGTCGGTGTACAAGCTGAACTGTTGGGACATGTAGCCGATGGTTTGCTTGATCGCCTCGCTTTCGCGGATTATGTCGTGGCCCATGACCTTGGCCTCGCCCGACGTGGGGCGGAGGAGTCCGCACAACATCCGGATGAGGGTGGTCTTGCCAGAGCCGTTCGGTCCGAGAAAGCCAAAGATGTCCCCTTCCTCGATGGAGAGGTCCACGCTGTCCACGGCGGTGAAGG
>SKRY01000336.1 GCA_007118235.1 Candidatus Hydrogenedentota bacterium
ATCTTCATCAGAGTGAGCAGTACACCATCGATCACCTTGACCTTGAGGATCGCAAGGCCTACGCCCGGCCCGTGGACGCCGACTATTACACCGACGCCCAGATCAAGGTCGATCTCAAGGTCATGGACACGTTTCAATCCGAGGCTTTCGGGGCGGCGGCGAAGAACCAGGGCGAGGTGAGTGTGACGTGGTTGCCTTCCATATATAAAAAGATCAAGTTCGGCACGCACGAAAATGTGGGCTGGGGCGAGATCGATTTGCCCGAATCCACCATGCACACCACCTCCTATTGGATCGATTTCCCGGAGGATACGGCCCAACGCCTCGCGATCCCGCAAAAGGAACTCGGCGAGGCCTTGCACGGACTCGCCAACACGTTGCGGCAAGTCGCGCCGGTGCAGGTCTTATGCGATCCCAAGGACATCCGCGCCATGGGCATGCTGCGCGCCCCTTTCTCCGATGCCCCCGCCATCTATCTGTACGAGACCTACCCCGGCGGCGTGGGCTTCAGTCTGAAGCTGTACCAGCATCACGATCGCTTGCTCGAAGCCGCGATCTCGCTCATTAGCGAATGCGGTTGCCAAGAGGGCTGCCCGAGTTGCGTTGGCCCCGGCCTGGAAGTGGGCGGCGCCGGCAAACAAGGCGCCTTGAACCTAGCCCGCATGGCCCTGGGCCGCACCGAGTCTCCTGTGGAGGAAACCGTCATCCCCAACACGCCGCCGTGAGCTTTTTGGGGAACGGTCGCGAATTGATGTTCGACTCGCCGCCGTGGTACCGTCTTCTCATTGCTAACCCGAAGTCTCAAACAAGGAGGAGAGGACAATGAAGCACGCCATTTCGATGACCAAACGTCCCGCATTCGCCGAAGACCATGACGTTGACCCGCCGCGGGAAATTGAATTTATCCTGTGGCCTTTCTCGTTCCTTTTGAAGGGAAAAGAACCTGAAGTGGAATAAGAAAGCCGTTACTCCGGAGCCGTTATCCCTGGGATGACGGCTCCGGAACCGTTGGGCAATGAAGGGCGTCTCCATGCCGGACTGCAATCCGTATTAGACGAGTACCACATTGAGTAAAGGGAGAAGGTGCTACCGATGCTTAAGCAAGCGATGGCGTGGATGGTAGTTCTAATGGTGTGGGGAACTGCCCTGAAGGCTGAGGCAGCCGAGGGGCTTATCGGCCTGGATACCCGGTGGGAAGGTCCGCAGGTGGTAACCTTCCGCCCTGCCAACGGCGCGACAGCCGACGTGAATCCCCCTCGATTGTCGTGGCCTTACGTTGCTCACGTTCAGACGCCGCCAGCCCATCTCCTACAAGGGGAGCACGGGGAGCGGACTGTTCCCTTCCGGGAGTTTACGCTTCAAATATGTTCGGCCGGAGATTTCGCCGACCCTGAGATCGAAGTCAACACGGGCTACAACTTCTACAATGCCCTACCCTCGCTAGAAGCCGGCGAATGGAGCTGGAGGGTGCGATATGCCGAAGTCACGGACGAGGAGGCGGAGCCTCAATGGAGCGCCGTGCGGACGTTTGTGATCGAAGAGGAAACGACTGAATGGGACCGCACAATTATTCACGAGGCGGCGTCCGAGATCGCTCAAAGCCCGCGGCCGTTGCTTGGGCCCGAGGACGGAGATTGGGATGCTTGGCGCGAAGAACTCAAATCAGGGGAACCTTCCGGCGCCCTCCTCGAATACACCATCAACCGGGCCAACACGGCGACAAGACAAGAGTGGTGGGACGACTTTCCCGAGACGGACAAAGAAGGTGAGCAGCCGTACTCCGATGCAGATTGGGGCCAAGAGATCGGGGCGCGGCTTGTCGACGCGGCAATCGCGCACCGGTTGACCGGCGACGAGGAGTTCGCGAAGGCCAAGGACCACTTTCTGCACATTGCGGCCTTTGAACCCGGCGGATTTACCTCGCCGGAGTACCATTACACGGGCGCAAAATGGGGCACGCGGGTGACGGTGCACCTCGCGATGTTCTACGATTGGTGGCATGATTTGCTCAGTGAAGATGAGCGTCAGAAGCTTCTTGACGCAATCGAGTGGCGGCTGGAGCTAAACCTGCTGGAGCACCGTTCGTGGCAGGGCGGGAAAGGGATCTGGCCCGCCAGTGTCGCCATTCGCGGAACCAGCCACCCCATGGAGAACTTCCTCTGGGCCACCCAAGCCATGCTGTTGACGGCGGGAGACTTGGACCTCTCCTCCCAGAAACTGCCATTGGGGCTGCATTATTTGACGGGCGTCACCGCTCATCACGGTCCCGATGAGGGGTGGAATGAAGGACTCGGCTACGGCGTGTGGAAAAGCATCTACACCCTGGAAGCGTCCTTGCTTGCAGACCTTGTATTGCCGGACCTGAACATCGGCCGAAACCCGATGCTCCACCGGCTAGGACGCTGGCATGCGCACCTGTTTCCGTTCGGCGTGGAACGGCTTCCCTTCGGCGACGAGTCAGCGCGAAACATCAGCCGATTTGAAAGCAGCCAGATGTTCATCATGCGCCGGCTCGCGTGGCTGACGGGTAATCCCCTGGACGTCTACCGGTACGACGTGCTGACCGAGCGTCACACTGACCATGGCGGGGGCCGGGCCTGGGTGGACCTCGCAGCATCCGCCACGCTCCAGTCGCCTTCCGCCGCACAAGAAGAACCCACGCGCGCCCACTTCCCTGAAGCCGGGTGGGTCATGGTTTCCTCCCACGGCCCAAGCGACGCCGATGGTTTTGAGGACAGCATCGGCATGATTTTCCAGTCCCGCCCCCGGGGCGGGTGGGGCCATTCCTTCCGCGCGGAAAACACCTTTGCCTGGTATGCTCATGGCGCCACGCTCAGCGCTCCGGGAGGAAGCGCGCGTTTTCGGGATCCCCACGCGCGGCACACGATGAGCCACAACGGCATCCTCATCAACGGCGAAGGACAGGAATGGGAGCCCGGTCTTTACGAAGCCCGCTATCCTTTCGCGGGACGGCTTCTGGCCTATGAAGAACATGAGAACTATGTCCACTGGGTGGGTGACGCAACCTACGCCTATCAGACCGTGGAAGGCCTACTAAGGGCGCACAGGCATGTCATCTTTGTCGACGATGAATGGTTCGCCGTCTTCGATGACCTGGCGATGCGGCCCAATGCCGACCCGGCTGCCTTCTCCCATCTCTTCCATGTGGCTCAAGACGTACCGGGAGAGTTGGACGCCGAGGCGGCGGAATTCGTTTTCGAGATGGACGGCGTTCAGGCGCGAATGGCGTTGGCCAATGACCCGGACAGCCTGGAGATGGTCAACCTTCAGCACCGGGACGGCTTCAAAAACCCCGTCACCGGCGAGGACATGTACGAAGAAGCCGTCGAAACGCAGGCGCAGTTTGATCGCGAACCCTTTGGCATGGCCCACAATATCTGGGCGACCAATCGGGAACCGGCGCGCGACTGGCATTTTCTGAGCACCTACACGGCCGCGCCCATGGACGAAGAGCCCATTGAAATGGCGTTTCCTTCGTCGAGGCAGGCGGTTGCTACGTACCCTGACGGCCGCGAACGATCCGTCTCCTTCGATCCAAACGTTTCCGCCGGCATCGAAATTGATCTCGAGCGTTACCGCGCCCATGCCCTCGAAGGCGATCCGAACTATCTCCCGCCAGAAGGGGAGACCCAATCCCTAAGCATGGACGACAGCGAGTACACGGTGGAATGGTTGTACGACGAACCATTCAACTCATCGTGGCCGCTTCGCTGGATCCAAGAAGGCGACAGCGTCCTAAGGGCGAAGGATGGTCATCTCCATCAGACCAGGCCCCATCAGGACATGGCAATCCAAAGCACGGTGTGGTTTCGCCCCGAGCTTCCGGAGAACTTTGTCATGCGCGTCCGCGCGCAGGTGGCCGAACCGTCCGAGGATAATGCGGGCAACATCAACCTCATTTTCCACGGCCGGGAACCCGACGGCGAGCGTATCCAGTTTGGCCGTAGCGGAAGCTACGACGAATACCACGAGTTCCCTAACTACATCATCACTCTCGTCGGCGGTGACACAGACGACGGCCACAATCGCCTTCGCCGCAACCCCGGCTTCGACCTGCTTGTGGACAACCAAGATGTGCGCTCTCATGCGGGCGAAACCTACGAACTGTTGGTGACCATGTTGGATGGCCGCATCCGCTACTACATCGATGGCCAGCAAACAATTGACTATACCGACGACGAACCCCATCCCGCCGGCCGCTTTGGGCTGCGGACTTGGAACTCGAATATCGTCTGGAAAGACATCGAAATCGGCCGGTTGCACGCCGATTAGGCCTTCGCCACATCGCCCGCAGACGCGTGTCTAAGATAAGGAACCCGTATGCCCCTGAATCGCACCAACCCCGAAATCGCCTTCGCCATGGACGCCGCGCGCCAGGCGGGGCTGTTGGTCAAGACCATTGAGCAAGAATTGGTCACCCCCGCGATGACCAAGGACGACCGCAGCCCCGTCACCGTGGCGGACTACGCCGCGCAGGCGGTGGTGGCCTCCATG
>SKRY01000384.1 GCA_007118235.1 Candidatus Hydrogenedentota bacterium
CCCGCCCGGATGAGGTTTATCTCGGCCTGGATGACCGCGAGCGCGTGCTCCACTTCCCGCGGATCGGTCCGGATGACCTGGGCCACCGTCTGGCCCGCCGTGACCTCGTCAAAAGCGCCCACCCGGAGCGGTCCCAGGGCGCCGTTGGCCGGGCTGGCCACCGTCGCGCGCACGGTCTCAGCCTTGCCCACCATCATGGGAGCGGCGATATGTTGACTCCAGATCGCCACGGCCGCGCCCGCGGCGATGACAAACACCACCACGGGGATGACCCGCATACGAACCCCCCGCCAGCGCTCGGAAAGCGGGATGGGGATGGGCCGTTGTGAAGGGGAAGCCATCCTATATCTCCGATTCTTCCTCGGCCCTCATGCCGGACACGCGGGAGACGCCCGCCGTGTTCTGGACATCGCTTAGCAGATCCTCGACGCGTTTGGGGTCGCGCAGCAACAGCCGGTAGGAGAAGTCCGTGCCCCCTCCAGCTTCGCGGGTGCGTTGGCTGGCGCAAATGGTCTTGCGGCTATGGCGTTTAAGGAGCGATTCCACCAAACGGGCCTCGGATAATGAACGGTCCCAGTGAAAATTGAGGATGTAATCGTAGCGGTGGCGCGTTCCGAAACCCGTATACCAGAGATAGATAAGCACCAGGGCCATGATGGCGCATCCCATCGTCGCCGTCGCGTAGCGGAACGTGCCGCACCCCATCCCCAACACGATCACGCCCAGAATGTAGCTGGTGTCCAGGGTGTCGCGCAGAATGTTCCGGAACCGCACAATGGCGAACACCGCCATCAGCCCAAACGCCGTGACGATGTTGTTGGACAGCACCATCATGACCAGCGAGACAATGACGGGAATGAGGACTAGCGAGTTCACGAAGGTGCGGGAATAGCTGAGGCCGGAATGGGTCATGATGTAGACCCACGCCATCACTTGGCCACACAGAAAGGCCAGAAGCAACCCCAACACCGTCTCCGGGACACTCACAGGGGCGGCGGTGTAATCGCTTCGAAAGAACCACTCAACCACGGCCGCATTCCCCGTGTGAGAGCGCCACTAACAATTGCAATTCAAGACTCCTATATGTAAATCGCGTGCCAAGCGTTTATCCGGTCCCGTGGCGTGTTGGCGATTCCATCCACATACTTGCCGGCCGAACGCTGCCGTAAACCGAATGCTTGCACCATGTCTTGCACCCATCGCGGAATGCGATCGGTGAATTTAATTTCAAATATTATATTATGGCCAAAGGCATACACGGGTTCGTCCAGACGTGTGGATAACCCGAGATCATACTGAGGCTCGCTGCGTACGTCCCGATCAAAGGTGATGCGAAGCGAGTTGTCATGATCGGTCACCCAGGCTTCCCGTCTATAGGCCACATGCGCCTTCGGGGAAGCGTTGAGTTCATTAAGCCGCCGAAAAAACGTCTGAACCGCCGCAAGCCCTTCGGGGGTGGGGTCGGCCAAGTCATCCATCACGGGCATTTGTCCGGCCAGCAAGGGCTCCACGGACTCGCGCAGCACTTTGCCTCTTAGCTTTGATATCGCGCAATTGCTGCGCCGCTTGATCTCAAAGTAGATTGGAGCGGTATCGCCCCGTTCGTAAAAACGCAGGCGCATCTTATAGCGATTCTTGTCTCCGTTAATCGTCGAGCGGTACAGCCGGAGATCCTCGGAATCAAGATAAAGACTGTGAACGGGATAGGATAAATCTGGCTGAGTGGCCCCGTATTCATCTAAGGTTAGATAGGCTTGTAAAAAATCTCGTATGTTTACAGCCACATCATCCGGGATCACATACTTTAACTCGAAACGTTGCCTTTGTACTTTATCGGTCGGCATGAAGCCATCTCTCCTTTAACAGCCCGGCGAGCCACTAACATTAACCTAACACAATTCGCCCCGCGCGTCAAATGGCTTGACATATCAGTCAAGCCCTAATCTGGGGATCACGAACCAAATGAGTTCCGCAACCAAACTGAGCAAAACGCCATGGAGCTATCTTGTGCGCCGGCGGGAAAGAGGCTCAATGCGCGTCGAGCGGCGTCCGCTCCACGAGGCGTTCGTTCACAATAGCGGCCGCCACGAGCAGCAGGCCCACGGCGGCGATGACGTGCGGCGGAGGAAAGCCGGCATGCTCAAGGTTGTAGCGCGCGAGGCCTAGGATGACCACGGCGAGAAAGGTCCCCCAAACGGACCCGCGTCCCCCGCGCAGCCGGGTTCCGCCGAGAAGCACGCAGGCGATCGCGTCGAGTTCGAGGCCGGGGAAGGTGTGGATGGGGATAACTTCGCGGGCGCTGACCGTGAACAACGCGGCCAGCCCGCACGCGAGGCCGGACAGGGTGAAGAGCCCTATTGTCAGCCTGCGGACGGGGATGGCCGCGAAGCGGGCGGCGGTTTCGTTTTCGCCGATGCACTCCGCGTAGCGGCCCATCCAGGTTCGGCGCAGGACGAGCGCGCCTGCGGCGGTTAACGCAATCCAGAGCAGCACGGAGGGCGTTAGAAACGCGCCAAATCCCACCGGGATCCATTCCCCCTGCCCCAGCGCAAGGAAGCCATCGGACAACGCCGGCCGGTCCCCGCCCGTGCCAATGGCCATGGCTATCCCGGTGAAGAGCAAGGCTGTCGCGAGCGTGCTCCAGTAGAAAGGGATGCGGAGCAGGGCGGTCAGGAGGCCGTTGAGCATGCCCGCCGCGCCGCCCACAGCAAGGGCCCCGGCGGCTGCCAGCGCGAGAGGCCATCCCGCATTGTCCGACAAGCCCGCGAACACGGCCGCACAGAGGGCCAGCATGGCCCCGAGGGAAACGTCGAGCCGTCCCGCGCTTACAATGAAGGTGAGCGCGAGAGCGGTCAGGCCCACCGGCGCCCAGTACGAGGCGGCCAAGGCGGCGGCGCTGGACCCCGTGAGTTCGGCGGCGATCACCGCCCGCGCCAGCAGGATGAGCGCCGCCAAGGCGAGCACGGCTTCCCGCGTTCGCAACAGTCCCGCCTTCATGGCCGTTGGCCCCGGACCCGCAACACCGCCAGGTCGCCATAGGCCGCCATCAGGGCCAGCACGGCCACCACGATGTACGGCCAAGGGGGACTAACCCCGAGGTGCTGAAGGGCGTTGAGCAGGAGCACGAGAAGAAGCGCCCCCAGCATCGCCCCGAGGGGCGATCCCTTGCCGCCGAGCACGCTTGAGCCGCCGATGATCGCCGCCGCGATCGCCGTGAATTCCATGAGGTAGCCCGCATCCGGATACACCGTGCCCGCCGCGCCCGCGTACATGAGCCCAGCCACACTGACCAAGATGCCTGCAATCGCGAAGGCGAAGAGGGTGACTCGCGCCTTGAACACGCCCACAGCCCGCGCGGCCTCCGCGCCGTTGCCAATGGCGAGGATCCGCCGCCCGATGACCATGTGGCGCATCATGATATGCGTGATGGCGGTGATCAGTGCGAGGTAGAGGACCACCTTGGGGATGCCCGCCAGGCTTCCCTCGCTCAACGCGCGGAAGGATTCCGGGAGGTGGGCGAGTTCGACGCCGCCCGTCACCCTCCGAATGAGACCCCGGTATACGGCGGCGGCCGCCAATGTGATTACCAAGGGATGAGCCCGCGCGAGTAAGGCGGCCCCCGCGTTCGCCAACCCGCACCACGCGCCCAGGGCGATCGCCCAGCCCAGGCACAGTTCGGGCGCCAATCCTGCGTGGGCGGCCGTGGCGGAGGTTACCGCGGCCAAGCCGAATAAGGCGCCGATGCTCACGTCCATCCCGCCCGCGCCAAGCACGATCATGGCGGCCTGCGCCATGATGGCGGTGAAGACGAATGTCATAAGCAAGTCATTCATGTTTGACGCGCCAGCGAACTCCGACGGGCCAAAGAGAAGCAGACCGCCCGCAAGGAGGAGGCTCAGAAACAGCAAGGCGGCTTGACGCGGTCTGCCAGAGGTCCCGGGGCCATGGGTTCGGGTTTTGGTTTTTTCAGAATGGTCCGCCGGCATGGCGGCTTGAGCGATGGCGGCTTGCGTGTCGTGGGAAGGGGTGAATTCACCCGTGACGCGGCCCTCCGACAGCGTGAGCACCCGGTTGCACATGCCGTGGGCTTCGGCGGGATCGCTGGTGATCAGCAGCACGGCTGTCCCTTGCCGGGCGGCGTCCGCCGCAAGTTCGCGAACCTCGTCCTTGGACGGCGTATCCATGGCGCAAGCCGGTTCTTCGAGCACGAGGATTCTAGGCTTGACCATCAGCGACCGGGCGAGCGCCGCTTTCTGCTGGTCCCCGGCGGAGAATGAGTGAAGCGGCTGCCCGATGCGCGCCGCATCCACCCCAACCCGCTCCGCCGCCGCCTGCCCAGCGGCTTGTTCGGCGGACCGGCTTATCCATCCCGGCGTTTTCGACAGACGGCGCAGCCCCGCCACCGTCGCGTTCCGGCCCCATGAATGGCTGGGGAATGCGCTTTCCCCCAAGCGGTCCGCTGGAAGATACGCGATGCCAGCGTCCACTGCTGCTTGGGGGGCCAAGGCGTGCAGC
>SKRY01000394.1 GCA_007118235.1 Candidatus Hydrogenedentota bacterium
AAGCTGGACCACACGGCAACGCCGCCCCCGCACTTGGTGGCGGCGCTCGAACGGGCCAAGCGGGACGTTACCATGGCGCGGTATTACGCCGACGCCGCCGAACTGGCCGAACGGCTTACGCGCTGGTCCCATTCCGTCGATTCCGCAAGCGGGCGTTTCATGATTTGCTCGGGCGGGGGACCGGGCATCATGGAAGCGGCCAACCGGGGCGCCAGCAACGCGGGAGGGCAATCAATCGCCCTGAACATCAGCTTACCCTTCGAGCAGACGCCTAACGAGTACCAAACCCGCGAGTTGGCGTTCGAGTTTCATTATTTCTTCATTCGGAAGTTCTGGTTTGTCTATCTGGCCAAGGCTCTTGTGATCTTCCCTGGAGGATTTGGCACCCTGGACGAACTTTTTGAACTCCTCACCCTGATTCAGACCCGAAAGAAATCGAGCTACCTGCCCATTGTCATCTACGGAACGGATTTCTGGCGGGAAGTCCTGAATTTCGAGGCGTTGGCGAAATGGGGCACGATCTCGGAGGAAGACCTCAATCTGTTTCATTTCTTCGACGATGTGGACAGCGCCTACGAATTCCTCACCGGCGAACTCACCCGCGAACACTTGTGAGGGGGAAAAGGCCGTTACACCAGCTCCTTTAGCATCACAACGGCGTCTTCCTTCGTGATGGGGTAGTATTGGGGGCGCATGGCGACCTCGTGAAAGCCGAAATCCTCGTACAACCGGCGGGCCCGCGTATTGGAAGCCCGGACTTCCAGCGTTGCGTACCGGGCGCCCACTTCGCGGGCCTTGCTCAGCAAGAACTCCATGAAACGGCGTCCCAGCCCCGTTCCCCTGTGGTCTTTCTTGACGGCCACGGTGATGATATGGGCTTCATCGAGCACGAGCCAGAAACCGCAATACCCCGCCACGTCCTCTCCGCGCCGCGCCACATAGATGTACGACAGGGGATTGCGGATCTCATCCTGAAACATGCCGCGCGTCCAAGGTTCGGGGTAGGCCTCCCCTTCAATCGCCAAGACGGCGTCGAGGTGTTCCTCGCTCATCTCCTCGAAGCGCACGTCCTCTGGCTTCCCGGGATCGGGCGCGTTCACGTCCCTGCTTCCTCCCGTTTGCGTTCGGCCTGGGATTTGCGCAGATACACGGGCCGCACCGCGCCCGCGTCTCCCGATTCGCCAGCTTCAAGGAGCCGCACCCCTTCAAAGGCCACGGCGGCCGCCCGGGGATGGTTTTGCAATGGAGGCGCGAATCGCGCTTCGGGCAAGCCAGCCGCCAACTCCTCCCGGTAGCGGATGGCGCCATCGCCCGCCAGTAGCACGGGACCGTCGATTCGCGCGATGAGTTCGCTCACCGGTCCCACCGCCGGGCCAAGGCGCCGGCTCAGTCCCAGCGCTCCCGGATCGTGGATGCTATAGAAGACCTCGCCCATACGGGCATCCAACACGGGACACACCGGCCGCTCGGCCCCGGCATGCAGCCGGGCCAGGGCGTCCAGGGAGGGAACGCCCGCCAACGGAAGCCCGGCTCCCAACGCCAAGCCCTTCCACGCGGCAATCCCTATGCGAAGTCCGGTAAACGAACCCGGACCAATACCCACCGCCAAGGCGTCCAGCCCCCCAAGCGATAACCCCGCCTGCGCGAGTAGATTGTGCGCCGTACTGAGAAGGCGCTCGGAGTGGGCGCGGGGAGCGTGGACCACGATTTCGGCCAGCACGGCATGCTCATCGCACACGGCCACCGTAAGAATGTCCGTGCTAGTGTCAGTGGCGAGTATCTTCATCATGTAGGTCCGTGCTACGCGGGATGGTTGGAAGAAATCGGCGCCGCCCCGCTCTTGGCTGCCTGGCAAGACTCACACGGGGCGCAACCGTCTACATACGGGTAGTCTCTTTCGCCGGGGAGGTTGTCTCGGAATCCCGAGACAAGGAGGACGACAGGGCTGTGGCGCGGGACGGCCCATTGGACGGCGATTCGGCGGTGTGGGCCGCGCCATTCGAGATGCGCTCCCGCATGCGTTTGCCGGGCCTGAAAGCCACCACCTTACGCTTGGGAACCGTGGCGGCCTCCCCCGTGCGCGGATTCCGGCCTTTCCGGGGCAAACGGGTCTTCACTTCGAAGACGCCAAAGTGCCGGAATTCCCATCGTTTACCTTCCGCGAGTGAATCAGCGATTGCGGCAAACGCGGTATCCACTATTTTCGCAACATCCCCTTGCTGCATATCCAGGGTTTCAGCAAGTTGAATGATGAGGTCGCGTTTGTTCATCGTCATTGGAAAGGCCCTCCTCTCTCACGTTCGCGAACGGAACGTACACACCCTTACCCCTCAGCGGTCCCCCGGCCGTGTAAGTGGCGCCTGCATTATAGGAAGCATGGCCCCGGAGATGCAAGTCTTTTTCACGACTTGACTTACACGATCGGACCGGGATTCCCTCCGGCTTCCTACGCTGGCGTTAGCACCACCTTGCCCGAGGTCTGGCGCGCGGCCATTTGCTTCTGAGCCTCGGCGGTTTGCTCAAAGGGGAAGGTGTGGCCCACGATGACCTTCAAGGCGCCCGAAGCCAGCCAGGCATGCAAATCGGCACACCCCGCTTCCATGGCCTCCTTGTCTTGGGTGTAGGCCATGAGATGAAAGCCCGATACGGTGAGATTATGGAAAAGCATGTGACTCGTATCCACGTGGCGCACCTGTCCGCTGGCGATGCCAAGCACGATCATCCGTCCCCGGGTCTTCATGCACCGGAGGCTCTTGTCGAACACCTCGCCGCCCACCGATTCCACGATGAGATCGCATCCCTTGCTCCCCGTGATGCTGCCCACCTCCGCCTCGAAATCCGTTTTCGTATAGTTGATGGGGTAATCGCAACCGAGTTCGCGAATGAGAGCGCATTTCTCGCCGCTGCTGGCCGTGCCGATCACTACCGCCTTCCGCAGTTTGGCGATTTGCACGAGCATCGTGCCGAGCCCGCCAGCCGCCGCGTGAATGAGAA
Organism: Candidatus Hydrogenedentota bacterium; assembly: GCA_007118235.1. GTDB lineage: Bacteria > Hydrogenedentota > Hydrogenedentia > Hydrogenedentales > SLHB01 > SKRY01. The sequence goes on from SKRY01000394.1 coordinate 2,995, forward strand.
CCACCTGGCCGGCGCGGATGTTCGCGAGCGTGCACAGGGCATGGTAGGCCGTGAAATACTGAACGGGGATGGCGGCTGCTTGGGCGAAATCCGCTTGGTCCGGCTTCCGCAGCAGGTTGGCGGCGGGTACGGCGGCCAATTCGCTGAACCCGTTTGAACAGAAGCCCATGACGCCGTCTCCCTCGCGCCATTCCGTAACACCCTCCCCCACGCTCTCGACGGTCCCCGCTATTTCGAAGCCTGCGCCAAACGGCGGTTTGGGTCCCCCAAGGTAAAGACCTTCCCGTTGCATGATGTCGGCATAGTTCAGGCCCGCCGCTTGCACGCGCACCAACACTTCGCCTTGGCCGGGCTCCGGCGGCGCCACGTCTTGAAGTTCGATGACCTCCGGACCTCCGTACTTCGTAACAACAACGCGTTTCATGTAGCGCCTCCTTTCACTTTGCGGGTTCTTTCCGGCTCAGCAATACCGTCAGTCTAAATGGCCGCCCCTTGACGGGGCAAGCCTCTTGGGGAAATAGTTGGGGAGGAGCCGAGCCCCAAGCGCGCACGGCTCCTCCCGCTTGCAGTGGATCATGAACTTCGAAGATCGAATCAGTGAATCACTGGGGATATTCGTCGATGATCTCGCCGTGTTCACTCACCATCACGAACTTTCGATGCGCGCCGTGGATGGTGGCGATGATGGCGTGCCGTTCGCTCGCGAACTGGTCGATGTACCACTCATCCTTGCTGTCCCCGCTGCGCGTTCCCACACCCCACGCGCCGTCGCCCAAGTAGACGATGCCATCAGACGAGATTTCGCCATTGCGTATGGGATAGGTGCGCTTATACGTGTGGTCGTGATTCTCGAAGGCCACCTGCACATTGTTCGCCTCGAAGAGCGGGACCCAGTTCTCCCGGACCCGTGTCTGGACGCCGCCATCGTAGCTGCGATGCGACGGATAGGCTGGGACGTGGTAGTTCGGGAATACATGAGGGATATGCCGCCGCTCCTCAAGCACTTCCGCGAGCCACTCCGTCTGTTCGCCCTCGATGGGATTGCTGTGATCGGTGTCCGGCAAGACGATGCTGAGGTAGTCCCCAAAATCCATCACACCATAACCGGGCTGACCGGGAAAGGCGAACAGGGCATAGAAATAGGGAGCAATTTGCTCGCGCCACTCGTCGGTCTGCTCGTAATCGTCATGGTTGTAGTAGTAGCCGCTCACTACTTCGTGGTTGCCAATGCCCGCCAGCACCGGAATGACCCGGCCATCCTCGGTGATGAGTTGTTCCATGGCCTCGAACCACTCTTCCCAACGGTACAGGCGGTCTTCCCGGCCATCCGCGTACGCGAGGTCGCCGCCCCAGGTGACGAAATCCACATCATACTTTGCGGCCTGTTCGTTCGTGTTCTCCATCCACTCTTGGTTGTGCCGCGTATCCCCGCCCACCGCGAAACGGACCGGGGCGTCGTGGATACTCTCGGGCATGGTGCGGAAGACGTATTCCACCGAGTCTTCGCCGAAAC
>SKRY01000233.1 GCA_007118235.1 Candidatus Hydrogenedentota bacterium
GGTCGCAGAACTCTTGTGCATGCACCTGCTGCGACCCCTAAAGGGGTCGCAGGTTGGGGTTCTGCTTCCGGGGGTATCGCCCGCGTGCTATCGCACGCGGCCTCAACCCCCGGCTACCAGCTGTCATCCCTACGGGATGGATTTGATTTGTGACAGCATGTCAGGCTAAGTCAGACGCGATCGGGGTATCCACAAATTAAGGGGTGAGAAGGTACTGGTTTGGACGAAAACAACCGATGAATCGAGGCGGGCCAGGTGAGCGGAATGCGAGCACCGTGGGTAACAGCAGCCCTGAAGGCATCTCGCATCGAACGGCGGCCACGCAACGCCGCCACCGCGTTGATGGGGGCTTATTCCACCGTATCCCCGGAAGCGAGGGGCTCCGCCGGCCGGAACCGCTCCCGATTCCGGTGGAGGTAAATGAAACTGCCCACGCCAACAGCCACGAAGACGAAGCTGAACACTTGTTGGTTCGTAAGCAATCCCCCGAAGTGGGTAACAGCCGCATCGCCCCGGAAGAACTCCAGCACGAAACGGCCCACGCCGTAACCCATGAAATAAAGCGGAATCATGATGCCCTGGAAAGGCCGCCAATACCGGCGGCACAGCAGGAGCCCAGCCGAGAACAGCAGCAGCAGGCCCAGGCTGTAGAGTTGGGACGGATGCACCGGCAATGACCACAGGTCGGTAATGGCGACGAGCCCTCGCTGGAGGTGGTCAAGATACGGCAGGCTGCCCGTGGGCGTTTCGCTGGGATCGCCCGGGATGCGGGGAAACGACACCGCCCAAGGCAGTTCGGGAGCGATTTTGCCATAGCAACAGCCGTTGAGAAAGCACCCCAGCCGCCCCATGGCGTGTCCGAGAGGCATGTAAGGGCCCAGCACATCAAAGAACGCCGTGAAGGCCACGCCCTTGGCGCGGCCATACAGGTAGCAGAACAACGCGGCGGCCGGCATGGCCCCCTGAAACACCAACCCCCCTTGCCAAATGGCGATCCAACCGATGGGGTCATCCCAACCGTATTGCTGGGGAAACATGACGATGTGGAGGATACGCGAGCCGAGAATGCCCGCCAGCAGACCGCCGAACGCCACGCCGCTTATGAACTCCACGGGCACGCCGAAACGCGGCGCGTCCCGCTGACACAGAAGCAGGGCGGTGATGAAGGCGAGCGCTATCATCAGGCCGTAGGAATGGAGGGTAAACGGCCCGATGTCAATCAGTACGGGGTGCATCGCCCTGCTCCCTTTCTCGTCTCAACCGTTCCAACTCCATGCGGCGCCAACATATCACCAACAAGACCACGCCGATGCAGATCGCGGAGTCCGCGATATTGAAGGCGGGGTAGCGTTTCCAAGGGAACTCGAACGGGATGAAGTAGAAATGGACTTGGATGAAGTCGGTTACCGACCCCAGCCGGAAGCGGTCAACAATATTACCGATGGCTCCGCCCGTTATCAGGCCATAGGCCAGTGACTGAGCTTTCGACACGGGATCGAGGTGCCGGAAGAGATAGATGAGCACCAGCGTCGCCACGATCGGAGCCGTGTACGCCACAAGCGGATAATCCCGGAACGCCCCGCCCACGAGACCGGGGTTCCGCTCATGAGTCAAAAAGAAAAACGTCTCCTCCCGTCCCGCGAAGGTAACGCTGCCCTCCGGGATAGTGCGGATGATGATCTCCTTTGTGACCTGATCGGCGATCAGCACGAGCGCGAAGACCGTCAGTATCCATGTAAGCTGTCGTTGGCGAGTCGTCACGAGATTGGGTCAAAGGGTCCCGTCGCGTTCGAGTTTCGACTGACATTCTATACAATACCGCGCCGAGGGAAACACTTCCAGCCGCTTCTTGGGGATTTCCGTTCCACATCCCTCGCAATCGCCGTAGGTTCCCTGTTGGATGCGGTCCAACGCTTCGTTGATTTCGCGCAGCCGCTCGGTTTCGCCGCTGGCGATATTAAGGGCGGTCTCGCGCTCGAAGTTATCGGTCCCAAACTCCGCGTATGAGGTGATATCCGCTATGTTATCGCCACTATTGTCGTGTAGGCTGGATTCCTCGATGCGCTTGATGCCTTCACGAAGGCGTTCCTGTTCGGCAAGGAGAAGCTTTTCGAACTTCTTGGCCTCCCGCTTGTTCATACCGTAATGCCTCCAAGTTGAGCGACGCAACGGCCGCATATTTCCGGATGCTCGGTGTGGGTTCCCACCGACTCCTTGTAATTCCAGCACCGGGAGCACTTGGTCCCCGGCGCTTTCGACACATCTATCTGTAACGCGCCTCCTCCCACGGACGGGGCGGATCTCACGGTGCATTTCGACACAATGAACACCCACGGCAGTTGCGATTCCTTGGCCCGGAGCAGCTCCTCCATCGCGGCGTTTGCAGGGGTCAAGGTCACTTCGGCCTCAAGCGAGTTGCCGATCTTCTTCGCGCGCCGCGCCTCCTCAAGGGCCTTGGAAACCTCGCCCCGGATGCGCATCAACTCGTCCCATGTGTGAAGCAAGGGGCCTTCCAGAAGATACTCGTCCTTCACGCCGGGAAACGCCGCGAGGTGCACGCTTTCAGCCGCGCGCAAATGGTCCGGCAGATGCTCCCACGCCTCGTCGGCCGTATAGGGGATAACCGGCGCCAGCAGCTTCAAGAGATCGGTCAATATCTCCGCCATCACGGTCTGGGCCGCGCGCCTTTCCCGGCTGTCCTTGGCGAAGGTGTACAGCCGGTCCTTGAGGATGTCGAGATAGAACGAACTCATCTCCACAGTACAGAAATTATGCACGCCATGGAAGACTTGATGAAAATCGAAGCGCTCGTAACTGGTCAGCACGCGTTCCTTGAGCGTCTGCGCTTGATGCAGCGCCCACTTGTCCACTTCCTCCAGATCGTCATACGAGACAGCCGCTTCCGGCGTGAAATCGTACAAATTGCCCAGGATGTAGCGGAACGTATTGCGTAACCGGCGATAGGTGTCCTTGATGTGTTCCATGATTTGATCGGAGATGCGCACGTCCTGCCGGTAGTTCTCCGAGGCGATCCACAACCGCGTGATGTCCGCGCCGTATTGCTTCATCAGTTCATCGGCCCCGAAGCTGTCTCCCAGCTTCTTGCTCATCTTGCGGCCTTCCACATCAATGACGTAGCCCGTGGTGACCACCGTGCGGTAGGGCGCGGCGTCCTTGGTCCCCACCGCGAACAGCAGGCTGCTCTGGAACCAGCCGCGGAATTGGTCCGTGCCTTCAAGGTACATGTCGGCGGGCCAGGTGAGATCGGGGTGGCGTTCGCATACCGCCGCGTGGCTTACTCCGGAGTCAATCCACACATCCAGGATATCGTTTTCCTTCTGAAACTTCTTCCCACGGCAGAGCTTGCATGAGGCCCCCGCCGGCATGAGGGCGGCCGCGTCCGAGTCGAACCACCGGTCGATGCCGTTCTCCTCCGAAAGGGCCAGTCCCTCGATCTTCTTGAAGCTCTCGCTGGTGGCGTACGGCTCGCCGCAGGCCGTGCAATAGAACACTGGGATGGGCACACCCCACACCCGCTGCCGGCTGATGCACCAGTCCGGCCGGTTCTTTAGCATGCTGCGCATCCGCTCCTCGCCCCACGCTGGCAGCCACTGGACCTCGCTGGCGGCCTGGTCCGCCCGTTCGCGGAAATCCTTGTGGTCCATCGAGATGAACCACTGCGGCGTGGCCCGGTAGATGACCGGGTTGGAGCAGCGCCAGCAATGGGGATAGCTGTGGTCGAACAACGCATGGTTGAGCAGGTGGCCGCTGTCCTCGAGGTCCTTCACGATGACCGAATTCGCCTCGAAGACGTGCAACCCTTCATACTGACGGGCCTCCGCGGTGAAACGGCCAAGGCCATCCAGCGGAGACAACGGCTTAATCCCGTATTCGGCCCCAACCACGTAGTCTTCCTGACCGTGGCCCGGAGCCGTATGTACGCACCCCGTGCCCGCATCCAAGGTGACGTGGCTACCCAAGATGATGGGGCATGTACGGTCCGTGAAAATGTTGTGGCGGTACTGAAGCCCTTCCAGCTCCGCGCCCTTGAACTCCGCTACCTTCTCATAGTCCTCGATGCCACATTCCAACATCGCCCGCGCGGCTAGCCCAGACGCCATGATAAGGTTTTCGCCCTTCACCCGCAGCGCCACATACTCATAATCGGGATGCACCGCGATGGCCAGATTGGCGGGCAACGTCCACGGGGTCGTGGTCCAAATCACAAAGGACGCCGGGCCCTCCAGGCCGGGGATGGCGCCCTCGGCGGTGAACTTCACATACACGGCCGGAGAAACATGACTCGCGTACTCGACTTCCGCCTCCGCAAGCGCCGTCTGGCAATGGGCGCACCAGTACACCGGCTTCAGACCCCGGTATACGTAGCCGTCCAGATACAGCTGGCCGAACACCCGCACAATGGTGGCCACATACTCATTGCGAAGCGTAAGGTAGGGATTGTCCCAGTCGCCCAGCACGCCCAAACGCTTGAAA
>SKRY01000397.1 GCA_007118235.1 Candidatus Hydrogenedentota bacterium
ACCTTCCCGAAGACGGGCCGCTCGGCCCACGGGCGATCGTGTTTGCCGAAGCACCAGGCCACGCCCGCGAACGAATTGGGATCGCGGCCGTCGAGTTCGTATTTGTTGTTCAAGTACAAGGCGGTCTTGTAGGCCTCTTCCGGGGTGGCCGACCACTCCAGAATCTTTTTGCCCCAGTACATGCGCATGTAGTTGTGCATCTTCCCGGTCTTAACCATTTCGAACTGCGCCGCATTCCAATAGGGATCATGCGTATCCCCGGCTTCCCAAGCGGCGCGATCGTACACATACTCGCGTGGAACACCGGCGTGCTCCGCCAACGTTTTCCGGGCCCAGTCCGGCAGGCCGGCGAATTGATCGTAGGCGGGATTGTACCAGACGTAATTCATGCTCAGCTCCCGCCGGACCACGAGTTCTTCGAGATAGGCCTCGACACACTCTTCCGTGTGCGGTTCGGCGGCATCCCGCATGGTCAGCGCTATCTCAAGCGGGGCGATCTGGCCGAAGTGCAGGTACGGACTCATATGACTCTCAGCCCCCGCGTTGGGATCGTTGCGCTCGCTCGCGTAGCGGCTCAGCCGGTGTTCGAGAAAGGCGCCGAGCTGTTCTTGAGCGGCGCTATGACCGCCCCGGTGCACGGGCGTGGGCGGCACGGAATGGTCAATATCGAGTTGCTTGACCAGCGCGCCAATGTCCGACAAATCCTCGCCGGACAAGGGAGGCGTCCAATCGCGCTGGCGCAGCGTACCGGGCTTCAATGGGACCAGAAAGCGATCGAGGTGTTTATGGAGCCTCGGCCGTATCGTCCGCGCCGCGTATTCCTCCTTGTTGGAGACCGTTCGCACGGGGACGATCACGTCGCTCTCCACTTCCGCCACGGGACATGGCGCCTGCTCCGCAATCTGTTTTCGCCATTCGCGTTGCACGCGAAGATACCCGCCATCCATTACAAGAAGTGCGGCGTCCGCGGCGGCTTCAGGCGCCACCTCGGGCGGCGCGCCCCGGCGAACCACGAGCGGAATCCCCCGCTCCCGCAATGCGGCCTGCGTTTCGGTCAAGCCCTCAAGCATGAACTGGTAATGCCGGGCGTTCGCCTCGGGAAAGGCGTCTGTCAAGGCAAACACGGCCCACAGCGGCTTGTCGAGCCGGTTGGCCTGCTCGATGGCGTACTCAAGGGCGTGGTTGCAATGCGCGCGCTGGGCTTGCTGCATCCAATACAGCACGTGGGAGCCGGCGGCGTGAACTTTGGGAGGCTCGCTGAGCCATGTGACGCGTTCGTCGTGTATCATGCTGGCGCTCCAATCTGTCCCATGCTTCTCACCTTGCCAATACGCCCGCGCGGCCATGCGCAACCGGTCCCCCCCCCAATCGCCGGGTAAGCGGCTGCTCCAGGGAACAACATCCCCCTTGATCCCCCTTCCAAGGGGGAATTCCCCAATCCAAAGCCGCCACACCGGGTGGGCCGTAGTTCATCCCCAGGTGAACGGATCAATTCCCCCTTGGAAGGGGGTGGCCCGAAAGGGCCGGGGGATGTAAACGCCCCGCACACCGCCGTATCCGGCGATTGGGGGGCCGCGAAGTTTCCCGTTTCCGCGAGTTGTTTGATACAATGATTTCAATGGCGGCCGTGTCAACAACCGGACCATCCCCTATGATATCCGCATTGATTCGATAAGACCAGAAAGGCGTTAGCATAAGTATGTATACAAGCATGAATATCCGAGTTCTTTTCTGTTTGGCGGGCGTACTCGCGCTGGCGGGGTGGCTCGTTGGCTGTGAACCGCCCGCTCCGGCCGATCCCCAAGAGGCGGAGCCGCCCAGTTTCGAGGCCCCGGCGGAAGAACCCGTAACCGCGCGTCCCACGGTTCTGGACATAGGCGATGTCGAGGCCCAAGTGTGGGTGGAGGGAACCATCGACCCTGAATCGGAAGATGCTGGCGTTTTCGCGCAAGAAATGGTGGATCGCCGGCAGCGGCGCAACATGGTTCGGATTCTACTTGAGCCGCCGTATCCCGATGAGCTGTGGCTCCATTACGAGACAACGTGCGAACGCAATTTCCCCGATACCCCCGCCGTCATTCGCGGCAGTTTCGTGCGCGACGTGGACGGCGCCGAGTTGGGCCGCTTGGCGGGCGTGTTCGGCGAGGATGGCATCAATACGCATTACACAACCCGGATAAATGCACTGGAAGGCCTCGAGGAAATCCCTGAATCGTTCCTCATTACTTTTGATGGCGAGGCGCTCCTCCTTGAGTCCGGCGTGGAAGAGGCCGATGTGGACCCCGAGGAGGCGGAAACCACCCCGGGCCGGCAGAGCAACTTCGTGTACTGCAACCCGGTGCGCGTGATCTTTCTTGAAGATGAGGACGAAGAGGTGGTGGTGGAAGACCCGCCTGAAGCCGAGGAGCCGCCGGAAGAACCCGAACCAGAGGAGGTGGAGCCCCCCGAAGAGGAGGAACCCGAACCAGAGGTGACGGAAGATCCCGAACCGGAAACGGCTGAGGAGCCTGAGCCCGAGGAGGATCCCGAACCAGAGACTCCCGAGGAAACCGAACCCGAGGAAGACGAAGCCCCTGAGCCCGAAGATGAAGAAGATGAGGACGGGGAGCCCGCCGATGGCGGCAACGGCAACGAAGACAACGGCGAAGACGGCGCGGCATGAACATCGTCTGTATTGGCGCACACCCCGATGACTGCGAAGCATTCGCGGGCGGGACATCCGTAAAATGGGCGCGGGCGGGCCATCGCGTCACGTTGGTGTCAATGACGAATGGAGACATTGGGCACCACGTGGAAGGCGGAGGCGCGCTGGCTCAACGGCGCACGCAAGAGGCGGCGGAAGCAGCCCGCATCGCGGGGTGTCACTCCATCGTCCTCGACAACCACGACGGCGAATTGGAGGTCACACTTGCTCAGCGCAAGACGGTGGCCCGGTTGCTGCGGAACCTTGAAGCGGACATCGTGCTTACCCACCGCCCGTGGGATTATCATCCCGACCACCGGTATACCGCGCTGATCGTGCAAGACGCCGCCTTCATGGTTACCGTGCCTCACTTTTGTCCCGACACGCCCCGCCTTGCCCGCAATCCCCTGTTCGTGTTTCTCATGGATCACTTCCAGCGTCCCTATCCGTTTCAAGCGGAGGTCGCGGTGGCTGTGGATGACGTGATGGACGCCAAGTGGGAGATGCTCCACGTTATGGAGTCCCAGGTCTACGAATGGCTGCCGTGGCTGGAGGGGCTTCCCGAACCTCCCACCCATCCCACGGAGAGGCGGGCGTGGCTGAAACAACATTGGAGCCCTTGGCTAGGGGCCTTCACCGAGCTGGGGCGCGGCGCATTAGCCAAACGCTACGGGGAAGCCCAAGCCAGCGCCATCGTTCACGCCGAGCTGTTCGAGATATGCGAGTATGGCCGGCGGCCCAGCGAGGATGAGATCGCGGAGCTGTTTCCCTTGTAGAAAGCGGTTTGGCATTTGGGCGTTCCACAACGGCCCGGCAAGCGTGGGTCTGGAGGCGATGAATCGTGTTTAAGACCATCTGTGCAATGATTGCGCTGGGCATCGCGGCGCTGAGCGCGGGGGCGGAGGATAAGCCTGTCCTGCGCTACGCCGATGGGCCGGAAGTGCCGCGCACGGGAGACAAGGAGTTTCGGGGCGGGGTGTTGCTGGACGATGGGCGCATCGTGCTCGTTCCTCGCACGGGCCAGTATGTGGGCGAGTATGACCCGGAAACCAACACATTTGAACACACGGCCGCGCATCACCAAGAAGGCGGATTCGGCATGGGCTCCCTGGTGGAGGGCAAGGTCATCATGACGCCGCGCGGCAGCCGGAACGTGGGAATCTATGATCCGGAAGAGCGGGAATACCGCGATGGCGCGGCGCACGGCCAAGCCAACGACAACGCCTTTCTGGGCAGCGCCAAGGTAAGCGATGAGCTGATTGTGTTCGGTCCGCTTCTCGCCAACGTCGTCGGCCTGTATAATCCCCAAACGGACACCTACCGGGATGGGCCCGAGCACAACGAGACCGATGGGTATGCGTTTTCCACCGTCACCAGAAGCAGCGTCACGGGCGATGTGATCTTCACGCCCTTCCGCAGCAGACACGTCGGCGTTTACGACCCCGAAACAAACACCTACACAAGCGGGGCCGAGGTGACGGAGGGCGACCCCGCGTACTCCGGCTCGGTGGAAGCCAGAAACGGCAAGATCATCATGGCGCCGCGGAACGCCCAACGCATCGGCATCTATGACCCCGTCACGGATGAACTGGAGCTGGGCCCCGAGCACGGCGAGGGAAGCGGGGCCTTCATGGCCGCCGAGCTTCTGCCTTGCGGCCGCGTTCTCATGGCCCCTTACCAATCGGACTACGTGGGGATCTACGACCCGGAGACGAACGAGTACCACCGCGGGCCATCGGTCGAACATGTCCGTGTGGGACCCGGCCGGTTCAGCGGCGCCATTCTGACCAAGGCGGAGGACATGGTGG
>SKRY01000423.1 GCA_007118235.1 Candidatus Hydrogenedentota bacterium
ACGGTGTCCATTGGCGGGATCCCAAGGTCCATGAACGCGGAACCCGTAGCGCTGACCGGGTTCAACCTCGGGCAAGTAGGCGTGCCAGCAGTAGCCGGTAACCTCGTCGAGCGGAATACGGGTTTCGTTGCCGTCCTCATCGAACAGACACAACTCAACGCCTTCCGCCACTTCCGAAAACAACGAGAAATTCGTGCCCGCGCCGTCATACACGGCGCCAAGAGGATAGGAATGACCCGGCCATACTTTCATATTGAGCTCTCCCCGCATGATGTGCTGAACAAACTTTCAAAAACGCCATGATACCGCACGACGGCGGCATGGCCAAACGCCATTATCTCTCACGCGGAACCTTGGGCGAACAGGTAAAGGCGCTCGGCGCATCCGCGCAACGCGGCGGAAAGATCCTCAGCTTTGCGGAGCTTCGCCACCGAAATAGGCGCGGATGGCTTCCACGTCGCGTCCGATTTGCTGCACAAGGGCGTCCCGGCTGGGGAATTTTCGTTCAGGCCGCAGCCGGTGATGAAAGACAATCTCGATTTCGTACCCCTGTATGTTGCGATCGAAGTCCAGGATGAACGCTTCAATGGCGGGTTCCTCATGGCGGATGGTGGGAGCGACGCCGATGTTCACGGCGGCCATGTGGGTTCGGCTATTGAGGTGGGCCTCGGCGGCGTAGACGCCTTGGGCGGGCACGGCGCTATGATAGGGCTGGATGTTGGCGGTGGGATAGCCAATGGTTTGGCCGATGCTGCGTCCCGTCACGACTTCCCCTTGCAGGGTGTAGCGCCGTCCCAGAAGCTCAGCCGCCTTCTCGAGATCGCCTTGGAGAATCCGCTCGCGGATGAGCGTGCTGCTTATGCGCTCGCCATCGATGAGTACGGGAGGCGCCTCGGTGACCTCGAATCCGTACCGGGCGGCGGCTTGCGTCAGGAAGTGATAGTCGCCCTCGGCTTGGTGGCCAAAGCGGAAGTCGTGGCCGATGACAATATGCTCGATCCCACACCGCTCCACCAAGATTTGCTGGACGAATTCCTCCGGCGTCATGCGCGCGGTTTCCGCGTTGAAAGGCAAGAAGAACACGGCGTCCATGCCCGCTTCCTCAAGCAACGCTAGCTTCTTCGCGTCACTGGTGAGGAGATTCGGGGCATGGCTGGGCGAGAAGAATTCGCGGGGATGAGGCCGCATGGTAAGCACGGCGGCCGCGCCGTTCCGCTCGCGGGCATGACGGCGGACCTGTTCGAGGATGCGCTGGTGGCCGAGATGGACGCCATCAAAGCTGCCGGCGGTCAACACCACACGGGGCGGAGCATCCTCCAGCCGCCGGACATCCTCCACAACTCTCATGATCCTCCGCCGATTACGCGCTTGGGCTGGATAAGAGGGGCCGCGGGCATGCCACCCGCCTGGCCGACGGCCAGCAGCTTGCCGGCTTCATTCTTGATTTGAACCCAGCCGCCGTCCGTTCTGACGGGCGCCTCGATGTCGCCGGGCCCCAGCGTGCCCCCGTTGGCCACGATGCGCTCGCTGCCGCGCCGGACCACCACCACGGGCAGGTTGAGGACGCCGTCCACGGACAAGAGGCAGCGCTCGACATCCGCACGGGTTTGAAACGCGTCCGCGCGTTGGGCGTTCTCAAGCGAATGATGGCCGACCCAGGTCCGGCGCAACTCCGCCAGCGTGCCGCCACAACCCAGCTCCCGGCCCACGTCATGCGCCAATGTCCGGGCATAGGTGCCCCGGGTGCATCGAATGCGGAAGTACGCCTTGGGAGGCTCGAAGCGCAACAAGTCGAATTCGTGCACGGTGACCGTGCGAGACGGACGGTCCACCGTTTCGCCCTTGCGCGCGAGGGCGTAGAGACGGGAGCCGCCGCTCTTGACGGCGCTTACCATGGGCGGAACCTGTTGGATCTCACCGGTGAAACCCGCGAAGACTTCCTTGATCCGGTCTTCCGTAACAGTGTCCGGAACTTCGTGTTCCTCAAGGACTTCGCCTTCAATGTCCTGCGTGTCCGTGACGGTCCCGAGCAGCATGGCGCCTTCATAGACTTTGTCCAACCCGATGAGAAACTCGGACAGGCGCGTGGCCTGCCCCAGGCACAGGATGAGCAAGCCCGTGGCATTGGGATCCAAGGTGCCGGTGTGGCCGACGCGGCGAATCCCCGCCGCCCGGCGAATCATGTCCACCACATCGTGCGACGTGCAGCCCGCGGGCTTGTCGACTAGCAAAATACCCTTCAAGTGCTCTCTCCAACGATAGACGCCACGCGGTCCAACAAGACCCCGCGGGCTTCTTCCAAGGGCAACGCCAGCGTCGCCCCAGCGGCAAGCGCATGCCCGCCGCCTCCAAACTGCTGCAAGAATTCGGCTGAATTAAAGCCATTCCGCGAGCGCATGCTCACTTTAGTGGTGGTCTCGTCCAGTTCCCGGAACACTATCGCCACCTGAACGCTATCCACGTTGCGCAGGTAGTTGATAATGCCCTCCGTTTCATTGGGACCGGCCTGCGCGGCGCGCATGTCCGCGCGTGAGATCGAGGCATGGGCCACGGCCCCGCCCGCGTGGAATTCGGCCCGCCCCAAGGCGCGGCGCATCAGCTCGAACTTGGCCGGGGTCATCCCGTCAAAGACACGTTCCGAGATGGCGGCCACATCAAGTCCCGTCTCTAGCAAGCGCGCGGCCAAGCGGTGGGTGCGGGGGGTGGTGTTGCTGAATCGAAAGCCGCCCGTGTCGGTGGCGATGGCGACATACAGCGCTTGCGCGGCCGCCCGTTCGATATCCACGCCCGCGGCGTCATGAAGCTCCATCACCAGCTCGCCGGAGGCCGCATAGGACGGGTCCACGAGATAATGATCGCCCAGCGGAGCATCCACGAGGTGATGGTCCAGCACCAGCACTTCGCGCGCCTTGCGAACCGCATCCGCGGCCCCGCCAAGGCGATCCCACGCGCTGGTGTCCACCACGACGGCCAAGTCACAGGGGGCATCCCACGCGTTATCCGGAATCTTGATATCGCGGGCGCCGGGAAGCCATTGATAGGGAAAGGGCACGGGATCGTTGTTCAGGCATTGCGCCTCACGCACACCCAGCGCGCGCGCAAGGGCCGCCAGGCCGAGGGTGCTGCCGATGGCGTCGCCATCGGGGTGGAGATGACTCACGATGAGAACGCTTCCCGCCTTCCGCAGCCGCGCCACGGCCCCAGCGAGATCAACGTTGCTCATTGGCGCCATGGCCAGGCTCGTCCTCCCGCAATTCCTTGAACACGTCTTCGAGATGAAACACGCGATCCAGCGTTTCATCCTCTAGGAAGCGTAGCTCGGGCGTGTAGCGCAGCCTCAGCTTCTTGCCGATCTCCCGCCGGATCCAGCCCGTGGATTGCTGTAGACCAGCCATCGACGCCTTGCGCTCGCTTTCGCCGCCGTATAGGCTCACGTACACACGGGCGTAGCGAAGATCCCTGGACATCTGCACATCCATGATCGACACGAAGCCAATGCGGGGATCCTTCACGCCCTGCATCATCAATTGAGCGATTTCCTGACGGATCAATTCCGCGACCCGCCTCGGTCTGCCTTCTTGCATTTATATCAGCTCTATGTCGTGGTCGACGAGTTCGGCGTCCGCATGGGTTTCGGCGAACCGGACCACCTTGTCGAGTTGCTCGCGCACATCCCGTTCGTGCTGAGCCACTATGCACACAGCCACCTGAGCCCGCCCCCAGAGTTCCTGGTGATCGGTCTCGGCCACCGAGCAGTTGTGGCGCTTACGCAACACCTGCTTGAGACTATTCATCACCCGGCGTTTGTCCTTCAGGGAACGAGAACCAGGTATGAGGAAGTGGAGTTCGAGCACTCCAATGATCACGGCCTTGCCTCTAGACCAAGGTCTTGGCCACCGCCTCCTGGCGATAGGTTTCGATAACGTCGCCCACGCGGATGTCTTCGTAGTTGTCGAACTTGATACCACACTCATATCCCGACGACACCGAGCGCGCATCATCCTTGTGACGCTTGAGCGAGCCGACGCGGCCCTCACGAATCACGATGCCATCGCGAACGATCCGGGCATGGCTGTTGCGGGTGATCTCGCCGTCGGTCACGTAACAGCCCGCGATATTGCCAAGGCCTGATGAGCGGAAGATGTCGCGGATCTCGGCGTGGCCCGTGACGATCTCGCGCATCTCGGGCTCGAGCAGACCTTCCAGGGCCTTCCGCACATCGTCGATGGCCTCATAAATGACGCGGTAGGTGCGGATATCCACACCTTCTTGCTCGGCCAGTTTCATGGCGCGCGCGTTGGCGTTCACGTGGAACCCAATAATCACGGCCTCGCTTGCGCTCGCCAGGAGCACGTCGGACTCGTTAATGCCGCCCACGCCGGTATGCACCAATTGAAGCCGCACTTCCTCGTTGCCCAGCTTCTCCAAGTTTGAACTCAACACGTCCACCGAACCCTGGACGTCGGCCTTGAGCACCACGTTGAGTTCACGCTTCTCGCCAGAGGCCAGCCGGGCCTGCAAATCCTCAAGGGTGATTTTGCGTTGAGCCGCGCCCTGCTTCTGGCGGTTGACTTCCATCCGCTTCTCGGCGATCTCCCGCGCCACGCGTTCCTCGGGAACCGCCACGAAGTGGTCGCCCGCGTCCGGGGGACGGTCGAAACCGGTAACCACGACCGGCGTGGAAGGGCCGGCCTCGTCGACTTGCTTGTGATGAGAGTCGATCATGGTCCGGACGCGTCCATACGTCTCACCGGCGAGGAACACATCGCCGGTCTTGAGCGTGCCCTCTTGTATAAGGACCCACGCGACCGGACCTTGTCCGCGGGAAATCTCGGACTCGATGACGACGCCCTGCGCCCGCTTGTTCGGATTCGCCTTGAGTTCAAGCAAGTCCGATTCGAGCACCAGCATCTCCATGAGTTCCTCAACGCCGTGGCCTTCCTTGGCCGAAATGTTGCGGATGATGGTGCTCCCGCCCCACGCCTCGTCGACGAGGTCATATCGCGTCAGCTCTTGACGAATCTTGTCGGGCTGCGCGTCGGGCTTGTCACACTTATTCACGGCCACCACGATGGGCACCTCCGCGGCCCGCGCGTGGTCGATGGCTTCCTGGGTCTGAGGCATGATGCCGTCATCCGCAGCCACGACCAGCACGACCACGTCGGTGGCCTGGGCGCCGCGCGCACGCATCTGCGTGAACGCCTCGTGGCCTGGCGTGTCCAGAAACACCACGCGGCCATTGGGCATTTGCACGTCATAGGCGGCGATATGCTGGGTAATGCCGCCCGATTCGCCCTCGGCGACATTCGCCTCGCGGACCCGGTCCAACAAGGAAGTCTTCCCGTGATCCACGTGGCCCATGACGGTCACCACCGGCGGCCGGGACTGAAGGTCGGCGGGATCGTCCGGAATGGGCGCCAGCACTTCCTCTTCCTCCGGAATCACGGCCTTAACCTCGTACCCAAAGGCCTCCGCCACCGTCCGCACCAAGTTCTGGTCCAGGGCTTGATTCTTGCTGGCCAGAACATCAAATTCCATCAGTTCCAGGATGAGGTCGTTCACCCCCATCTCCATGGCCGCGGCAAGTTCCTCCACGGTCATGCTATCGCCCACTTCCAGCACTTGGGGTTGTTGTTCCATCTCGGCGGAATCCACGGAATCCGCATCACGGCGGCGGCGCTTCTTCTTTCGGCCCGCTCCCATGGCGCCGCTCTGATACTCTCGCACGGCCTGCGCCGCCTTTCTCCGCATATCTTCCTCCGATCGGGCCTTTTCGGCTCGCTTCTGCCGTTTTCGGGCAGTCTTGCCCGTCTTGGTCCCCGATTTTCTCGGTGCAGCGGGCTGTTTTGCCGCGGGTTTGGCCTTTTGCCGCTCCGCCGCTTTGCGTTTTACCTCAGCCACCACCGCGGGATCGGGCTTGGCTTGGGAAGTGGCGGAACCTCGTTGCCGGGAGGCAACCCGCTTGAGTTCTTCCTCCTCTTGCTGCCGCTCGGCCTCGGCCAGAACCGAACTCGTTTCTTCCTCGGAATCCTCGGCCTCCGGATTTTGCTCGCCCTCCGTGTCCTGGACCTCTAGCTCAGTTCCATCCACAGCCGATCCATCGGCGCGCACCACTTCGACCGCGCTTCCCGCGTGCTCAATGGCGCGTCCAATAACGAAGCTGCTCTCGGTTGGCTCCTTCTTCTTTTTCTTTTCCTTGGCCTTTTGGGGTTTGGCCTCGGCGGCCGGCGGCTCGGCCACAGGTTCCTCCGGCGGAGCCGGAACAGGCTCTTCGGGCGCGGCCTCGGTCACCTCGGCTGCCTCACCGGAGGCCGTCTCCGGCGCTTCCGCAACGGCTTCCTCTGGTTCGGCGGCCGGCTCCTCCGGCGGCGCGGAAGCGGCGGCCTCCGCTTCGGTTTCCTCCGGCGGCAATAGTTCAGCCATTACGCCCGAGGCAGACGCATCAACCGGCTCCGGAGAGGCTTCAGGGATCTCCGCCTCAGGTTCGGGCGCGCCGTCCACTTCCTCTTCCTTGTCCTTCTTGGACTTAGCCGTGGACTTGGCCGTGGATTTCTTGGCCGGCGTTTTCTTGGCTGCGGACTTCTTGGCTGTAGCCTTCTTGCGCGCGGCTTGCTTCTTGGCTTTCTCCTGTTCCTTCCGGCGTTTTTCGCGGATACGGTCCGCCAACTCGGGGTCCTCATCCACATCGATGAGGATGTCGCACTCCTCGTCTCCGATTTCGGACTCAACCCCGTCTACCTCGTAGAGCATGTATCGGAGCTTTTCGACGGCGTCTTCCGCCGACATGTCCAAGCGTTTCGCCAGACGGGCCACTGTCTGCATCTATGTCCTACCTCCAAGAAGCTGCTTCTGCCGCCACATAGCGGGAAATCCTACTTACATGGATTCCTCGCGTTCCCCCGTCTCGGGGGGCGATGATTCCAATTCCGGATCATGATCCTCGGGCGTGAAGAATCGCGGAACCTCCGGCTCGGGGATTTCGGCGGCTTCGTCCCCGCTGTCGGCGATCTCGGTCACACTCTTGATGTCTATACTCCATCCGAGGAGCTTGGAGGCCAGCCGCGCGTTTTGACCCCGTTTCCCAATAGCCAGCGATAACTGGTCCTGGGGCACAATCACGAGGATGGAGCGGCGTTCCTCGTCGACCGAAATATCCAGAATATCAGCGGGATTCAGGGCGTTCGCGCAAAATTCGGCGGGATCCTGGCTCCACCGGACAATATCAATCTTCTCGCCGGCCAACTCTTCCACGACCGCGCGCACGCGGGAGCCCTTCATTCCCACGCATGCGCCCACGGGGTCCACATTGGGATCGTTGGAATGCACCGAGAACTTGGTGCGGCTTCCGGCCTCACGGGCGACCCCCTTGATTTCCACCGTGCCATCATAAATCTCGGGGACTTCAACGAAAAACAACTCGCGCACCAACTCGCCCGTGGCCCGGGATAATACCACTTGCGGACCCCGCACCGTCTTCTCAACCTCCAGCAGGTACGCCCGAACGCGATCGCCCGCCTTGTAGTTCTCCCGGGGCGACTGCTCGCGGGCGGGAAGAATGGCCTCGGCTCTATCAATAGTTACATACACGTTCCCTTGAGCGACGCGCTTCACCACTCCCGTGATCAATTGTCCCTCACGATGCTTAAACTCGTCAAATACTTGATCGCGTTCAGCATCCCGCAGTTTCTGAATGATGACCTGCCGCGCCGTCTGAGCGGCGATGCGCCCGAAGTCCCTAGGCTCGGCCGGGGCCTTCAAGCGGGCGCCGGGCACGGCCCCCGGATTTAGCGCCTTCGCATCCTCGAGAGCGATCTCCCGGCTGGGATCCTTGACGGCCTCCACCACCGTGCGAATCTCGTAGACCTTGAACTCAAGCGTCTTCGGATCCACATCCACCATCACGTTCGCGGCGTGGGTCATCCCTTTTTTCGCCGCGCTCTCAATAGCGCTGCGAATCGCCTCGATGAGCGTCTCCCGATTGATGCTCTTCTCGGCTTGGAGTTGTTGTAGGATCACCTGCAAATTAACGTCCACCATAGGCTCCTCAATGAATCTAGGTCCGGACCTGCCGGAACCGCGTTATCGGCGACCCCACCCCCGCCGTTCTGTAATGGGATGTTCTACACGTTCGCTTCTCCGGCCGGTTCCGCCATCTTCCGAACTCCCTCCCCCACCCTACCGGTCCAGGTTGGCCTTGTGGAGGTTGTCGATATGGATGTTGTACGGCGTTCCGTCGCATTCAATCACGATGAGACCGTCGCGAAACTCTTTCAAGACGCCCGTGAATCGTTTCCGGCCCGATACCGGAGCCACCGTCTTCAGTTTCACGCGTTCCCCGGCATACTTCTGGAAATCCTCGGGCCGGCGGACGGGCCTGTCAAAACCCGGCGAGGATACCTCCAATACGTAGGCGCCCTTGACCAGATCCGCCGCGTCCAAGACCGGACTCAGCAATTGCGAAGCCGCCTGGCAGTCGTCCAGCGTGATTCCGCCGGGCTGGTCGATGAAGATGCGCAACGCCCATTGGCCGCTCTGCTGGGCGTACTCCACCTCGATGAGTTCGTAGCCCTGCTCCCGCAAATGCGGCTCAATGCAGCCCCATACATTCCGCGCCGTCTCTAATGCTGTCACGTAATCCTCGCTGCTACAAAAAAGAGTGGGTATCCACCCACTCTTGGTCGCGTCGGCAATCTCATTGCATAATTTACCACAATATCCCCTCAACGTTCAAACCCATTCAAAGCGAGGACGGCCCACGGCCGAACCGTTACGCGGGAAAAATGGGGCTTGGCGCCTCATGGCCTGCGTGGCTGGCCCGCGGCGCATGGAGAGGCGGCGGCCAGCGGACGCCGCTAAGCAGTATGCGCATTAACTTAACACATCCCTAATACGCGCCCTGCGGCGGCAGCCGTTGATTTGACCTTTACATTTGGCCAGCACGTTTCGGTATAATGCCCGGCCAGACCGCATGGCGGTTTGGGTGCGCTCCCCGGAAGGGAGTTGTACCGTGCAAGGGCGGGCCATGCCCAGGGCGCGCTGACAGGGGGATTTCCGAGGAGAGGCGCATACCAAGCGGGGGGACACAGCTCCGGACGTTGCAAGCCTCGCGAGCTGGCGTTCAACAGTTTGGTCCCGTTCGCCTTTTCAGACCGATGCCCCACGCGCTCCTTGAGCTGCGCGCGCCTTGCGGCGGCGCACCAAATCAACATCGTTTTGTGGCAGGAGAAACAACACAAGGAGACAACAGATGGACCGAAAAGTGCGAATGGGTATTGTGGGGGGCGGATACGGCGCCTTTATCGGGGCGGTGCATCGTATCGCCTGCCGTCTCGATGGGTACATCGAGCTGGTGTGCGGGGCTTTCGACGTAGACCCCAACAAGTCCAAGGAGTTTGGCAAGGAAGTGTTTCTTCCCAGCGACCGCGTCTACGGCACCTACAAGGAGATGATAGAGGCCGAGGCCAAGCTTCCGGAAGGCGAGCGGATGGACTTCGTATCCATCGTCACGCCGAATCACGTGCATCATCCCGTGGCGATGGCGGCGCTCTCCAACGGATTTCACGTGGCGTGCGAGAAGCCAATGACCGTCAACGTGCAAGAAGCCAAGGAATTGCAGCAGAAGGTCCGGGAGACCGGCCTGCTCTTCCTGCTGACCCACACCTACACGGGCTATCCCATGGTTCAACACGCCCGCAAAATGGTGCAAGAAGGCCAGCTCGGCAAGATCCGCCGCATCGTGGTGGAGTATCCCCAGGGCTGGATGGCTCAACGCACGGAAGACACGGGCTGTCAACAGGCCTCGTGGCGCGTCGATCCCACCCAAGCGGGAGGCAGCTTCACCATGGGCGACATCGGCACCCACGCCGCCAACTTGGCCGAGACCATCTCCGGTTTGAAGATTACCGAGATGTGCGCTGACCTCCACACCTACGTGTCCGGCCGGAAGCTCGACGACGACGGCAACATCCTACTGAAGTTCGAGGATGGGGCCACGGGACTGTTGTGGGCCAGCGGAATCGCCGTCGGCGAGGAGAACGGCCTGAACATCCGCATTTACGGGGAAAAGGGCGGACTCACCTGGCGCCAAGAGGAGCCGAACACCCTTATCGCCGCGTGGCTGGATAAGCCCAAACAGATCCTTCGCACCGGTATCGACGAAGCGGACGACACCCGCGTGCCGCCGGGACACCCCGAGGGTTACCTGGAAGCCTTCGCCAACCTCTACGTCCATTTCGCCAAGGCCATCGCCGACGTGAAGGCGGGCAAGAGCGCTTCGCCCCAGACCCACGGCTTCCCCAGCGTGGACGAAGGCGTGCGGGGCATGGCCTTCATCGAAGGCGCCGTCGAAAGCTCCAAGAAGCAATCGTGGATCAAGTTTCCCGTTTAGATTCGCGCTCTGTGATTGCGCGTAATCGAATATGTTGAAGTGGAAGGAATACCAAACCAAAGAGGGAGAAGAATCATGAAGCTCGGCTTATTCTTGGCCATGTTTGGGGACAAATCGCTCAACGAAGTCCTCGAAACCATCCGCCCCCTGGGCTTGCAGACTGTTGAATTTGGTGTCGGCAACTATCCCGGCGCGCCACACCTCGCCGTCAAGGAACTGCTTGACTCCAAGCCCAAGCGCGACGAGCTTCTCGCCACGCTGAAGGGCGAGGGACTCGAGATCAGCGCCTTGAGCGCGCACGGCAACTGCCTCCATCCGGACGAAGCCTTCGCCAAGGCCAACCAAGAAGTGCAGACCGACGCCATCAAGCTCGCTTCGTTGCTCGGCGTGAAGACGGTCAACGACTTCTCCGGCTGTCCAGGCTCGGACGAGAACGCCACCCGGCCGTGCTGGGTGACCTGCCCCTGGCCACCGGATTATCTCGAGACGCTGGATTGGCAGTGGAACGAGCGGGTCATCCCCTACTGGACGAGGCAGGCCAAGTTCGCCGCCGACCACGGCGTCAACATTGGCTTCGAGATGCACCCCGGCTTCGTCGTATACAACACGGAAACGCTGCTTCGCATCCGCCGCGAATGCGGTAAGAGCTTGGGCGCGAACTTCGATCCGAGCCATCTGTGGTGGCAGGGCATGGATCCCATCAAGTGCATCCGCGAGATCGGCGGCGACGCCATGTTCCACGTCCACGCCAAGGACGCGTTGGTCTACGGCGTGAACTCGGACATCAACGGCGTGCTGGACACCAAGCACTACGGCGAGGAGATCAAGCGGTCCTGGCTGTTCCGTTCGGTGGGCTACGGCCACGGGCTCGAATGGTGGAACGACTTCGCCTCGACCTTGCGCATGGTCGGCTACGACGGCCCTGTGAGCATTGAGCACGAAGACAGCCTGATGACCTCCATGGAAGGCCTCACCAAGGCGATTGACCTGCTCAAGCAGGCCCTTATCTTCCAAGACAAGGGCGCCATCACCTGGGCCTAATCCCCCCAGGCGCCAACGCCGCCCAGCGGCATCCCGCGGCCCGCCCTCTCCTTGTTTCGTGGTAGGGGGCGGGCCGCTTTGGTAGTCCCATGGAGCCACGTGTTTTCGGTCATACACTCGCCGCACCCGCCGTCCCCCACGCCCGTTCGCGCGGCCGCGGGACTTCGTGGTACTATGAAGCTTCAACCCTATCAAGGAGCTTCATATGCATCTGCATTGGGCGATTCAGCCACTCATTAGCCAAGCCCTCCAAGAAGATATTGGCCACGGCGATTGGACTACCGAGGCCATTGTTCCGTCCGGCGCCCGGTGCGCGGTCACGTTGCGCGCGAAACAAGCCGGCGTGCTCAGCGGCATCGAGGTGTTCCGCGGCGTGTTTGAGCATCTCGGGGCGATTGCGGGCGGGTGGAAGGCGCAGTCCGATGGCAGCGCGTTTGCCGAGGGCGATGCCGTGGCCTCGTTCAAGGGCCACACGGCGGCGGTTTTGTCCGGCGAACGCGTCGCGCTCAATTTCGTCCAGCGGTTGTCGGGCGTCGCCACGCTGACGGCGCGTTTCGCGGAGGCCGTGGCGGACACGCACGCGCGCATCTGTGACACGCGCAAGACCACCCCCCTCCTGCGCAGTCTGGAAAAGGCGGCCGTCGTTCACGGAGGGGGAGTGAATCACCGCTTTGCATTGTACGATGGAATCCTGATCAAGGAGAATCATATCACCGCCGCGGGCGGATTGGCCGAGGCCGTCCGCCGCGCCCGGGAGGCCGCCCCCCATCTCGCGCGGGTGGAAGTCGAGGTAACCACGCTGGAAGAACTGGAAACAGCGCTCGACTCCGGCGCGGAAGCGGTTCTGCTGGACAACATGGACCTGGAAACGCTTCGGGAAGCCTCGAATACGGCTCATGCCGCCGGCGTGTTGGTGGAGGCCAGCGGCAACATCACCCTGGACCGGGTCCGGGCCGTGGCGGAAACCGGAGTGGACCTGATATCGGTGGGCGCGCTCACCCATTCAGCGCCCGCCGTTGATCTATCGCTACTGATTCAAGATGAGTGAGTATCCCCAGTGGGCGGCGGGAGTGTTGCCCCCCGCGAAAACCCGAATCGTGGGCCGGAAAGTGCTTGTCTACGCCTCCGTGGATTCCACGAACACCACGGCCCTGCGCGTGGGGGGCGATGGAACAATCGTCCTTGCCGAGGAGCAGACCGCGGGCCGGGGCCGGCTTGGACGGCCGTGGCACAGTGCGGCGGGCCGCGGCGTGTGGGTGAGCGTGGCCTTCGAGGGATCGAGCGCCGGCCTCCCCTTCGCGGGGGCGCTGGCCGTGCGCGACGCCTTGGCGCCCCAGCTGCCCACGCGGATAAAGTGGCCCAACGACATCCTAGCCGAGGATGGCCGCAAGACCGCGGGGGTGCTGGTTGAACACCGGGGCGAAGTTTCCGCCGTGGGCATGGGCATCAACGTAACGCACCAAGACGCAGACTTCCCGCCGGAGCTTCGCGGCGCCGCCACATCGGTTGAGATGATCACGGGGCAGCCCTGCGATCGCGGAGCCTTGCTCGCGGATTTGCTGGAGCAGCTCGACCGCCGCGTCACGGCGTTGCGCAACGGCGGGTATGCGGCGATTCGCGAGGAATGGGCCGAGGCCTGTGACATCGTGGGACGCCGCGTGCGATACCGCGACACCGTGGCCACGGTACAAGCGATAGATGGCATTGGCGCATTGGTGCTTGCGACGTCCGAGGGAAGCGAACGGCTGATGGTAAGCGAATCACGAGACATCCAACCCTTGCGGGAAATTGGCGAATGCTCCTTGTAATCGACGCGGGCAACACACACACGGTTATCGGTCTCTACGAAAACGGCGGGCTGCGCGCCCATTGGCGCCTGTTCACCAACCATTACCGGACCGAGGACGAACTCCGCATTCTTCTGAGCGCGCTGTTCCAGCAAGAAGGCGTTCCCTCCTCCGAGATCATGGGGTGTTGTGTGTCGAGCGTGGCGCCAGCCATCGACGCCGCCCTGCTGGCGCTGAGCCGGGATGCATTCGGCGTCGAGCCCATTATGGTGGGACCCGGCGTTGAGACAGGGCTGGCCCTAGAGGTGGATAACCCGAAGGAAGTCGGCGCGGATCGCATCGTCAACGCGGTGGGCGCCCGCACTCAGTATGACGGCCCGCTCATCATCGTGGATTTCGGCACGGCCATAACCTTCGATATCGTGTCGCACCGGGGTGAGTACCAGGGCGGATGCATCGTGCCGGGCATCCAGATCGCCGCCGACGCCCTCTTCGAGCGATGCGCCAAACTGCCGCGCGTGGATATCGCCACGCCCGCGTCGGTCATTGGCAAGGACACGGTAAGCCACATCCAGGTGGGGCTCACCTACGGCTACGCGGAACTTGTGGATGGTCTGCTCGGACGCATGGCGGTCGAGATGGGGACCTCGCCCACGGTAGTGGCCACGGGCGGGTATGCGGGGCTCATCGCGGATATCACGCAACGAATCGTTCACGTGGATCGCCTGTTGACCTTGAAGGGGCTCAAGAGCATTTACGAACGCAACGCCCCAGCCCAGGCCGCTGGATGACCATGGCGTTACGGGAAGACGAGGAACATCCCGAAGCGGCCCGGACATGAAGATCATGGCTATCCACAAACGAGCCCACTATCTGGTCATTCGGGAGGGGGCGGCCGCGATTCTGATGCTTACCCTGCTGGCGGCCGGCTGCTCTTCCCCGGAACCGCCGGAGACACCCTCGCCCGAAGACGCGGTGGAGGACCAGGGTGCGTTGCCTCGGGACGAGGAAGGCGCGATGGCGGGCGATATGACGCTGCGGCTCTTTGACGAACAGGCGGGACCCGAGGGAGCGCGGCATCCCCTCTTCACCATTACCTCCCCCTCTTTCTACGGCCACGGCGAGGGTCAATGGGGGTTCAACGAAGCCACGGCCATTATCCGGGAGCCCGGCGGCGATACCATCGAGATGCAGGCAGGCGCGGGCGAGCTGAACCAACAAACGCGCCGCGCCTTCTTGCATGATTCCGTGACCGTGACCGCGCGCGGCCTGCGCTTGGAGCTGGAAGAGTTGGAGTGGCTCAACGATGAAGGGATCGCCCGCTCCGATAAGCCGTTGGAGGTCGTTGTGGAATCCGGGAGAGTGCAAGCCGAAAGCATGGAGCTTCATCCCGCCGAGGACCGCCTTTACCTCAATAAGGTGCGGGGATCCCTGCGCCTCGGGAGTCTTGAACAGCCATGAGATATCTTATCCATTGTCTAGTGGGCGCGCTGATGCTCGCCTCCTTCCCCGCGTTCGCCCAGGCGGGAGGCGGATACGACCTCATCGAGGAATTCGAGGCGGATCGCTTCGAGGGGACCCTGGACGGCGCCATCGAGCGTCTTGTGGGCAACGTGGATCTCCGTTTGGCCTCGAGCGAGGGTGAGCGCCCTCCGATGCGGATCCGCGCCGACGAGGTGCGATTCGATTACGGCGATGGAGCCGGAGGAGGCGAGCCCCAGCGCGTCGAGTTGCTCGGCTCCGTGCGGATCGAGCATGAGTTCGGCAACGTACGCGCCAGCGAAGGCGTCATGGATTTGGCGCGCGGCGAGATTGTGTTCACCGGCAACCCGGAGATGGAGTCCGAGTATGGCGCCATGCAGGGCTCCCGGATGACCTTGGACCTTGAGACGAACAAGTTCCATGTCGAGCATCCGCGCGCTCAAAACGT
>SKRY01000035.1 GCA_007118235.1 Candidatus Hydrogenedentota bacterium
CGGTGTGGAGCATGTCCGGATTGGTCACCACGATATGCCCCGCGTTGCGGATGCTCTTACGGGCCGAGGCGGGCGTGTCGCCATCGAAGGTGTAGGCGCCAATCCGCACGTCGAGTTCGGAGACGGTATCCTGCAACTCGCTCACCTGATCCTGCGACAAGGCCTTGGTGGGGAAGAGGTACAGCGCGCGGCTATTGGCGTTGCTCAGCAGCGTGTTGAGCACCGGCGCGTTGTAGCACAGCGTCTTGCCCGAGGCCGTTGGGGTGACCACGCAGACGTGCTCGCCCTGCAACACCGCCTCGATGGCTTGCGCCTGGTGCGTGTAGAGCTGATGCACGCCTTTCTTTTTGAGCGCGGCGCGCAAACGGGAATCCATCGCCTCTGGGAACGGCTCATGCCGCGCCGGCCGCGCGGGTTGCACCCGCCACGCCGTGAGGTTCCGTTGAATGGCGGGATCCTCCCGCAACCGATCAATCATCTGAGCCGTGTTCATGGCCATGTATTTCCTTATCAAAACGGCCGCGTTAGCGGTCACAGCTAATAGCCGGGGGGTGAAGCACACGAAGCGGGCAATACCCTTGGATCGGTGGCGCGCCTTTCTTTTCGAGCGCCGCGCTATGTATTTCCTTATCAAAACGACCGCGTTAGCGGTCACAGCCGGTAGCCGGGGGTTGCAGCCCGCGCAGCGGGCAATACCCCCGGATCGGTGGCGCGCCTCGAACGACCCCTTTAGGGGTCGCAGCAGCCACGGTTATTCGAGAAAGCGGGGATTATAGGCCACCCCCGCCTTCTCCAACATCATCACCAACTCTTCGCGAAAGGAGCGTTCGTGATGATGCTCTTCTTGGTTCATGATGTAATGCCGCACCGCCTCAAGCCCCGGGGCGCTTACGGTGAACCCCGCGTATCCATCCTGCCATGCGAACCGGTCTTCTCGCATCTCGTTCCGAACCCAAGCAGACGAACACTTCTTCGTCTCACGTACAACGTCGGAGAGCCGTTGAGTGGGGTTCATCCCGAAGAGCAAATGCACGTGATCCCGCGTCCCGCCCACGCCGTGCGGATGGGCTTGGAGGCCTCGCAACGCGCCGCCGATGTAGTCGTGGAGCCGGTCCCGCCACTCGGCGTGGATTACGGGTTCCCGATTTTTCGTGCTGAACACCACATGATAATGAAGAGCTGTATACGTGTTGGCCATGGGCGATCCCATCCGCTTTGGCTAGTGATATTGAGCCCAGCTGCTGCGACCCCTAAAGGGGTCGAACAATGGGTTGGGCCTTGATCCGGGGGTATCGCGCGCTTCGCGCGCTTCAACCCCCGGCTACCGGCTGTGACCGCTAACGCGGTCGTTTATTGAATGTGTTCTCTGCTCGATACAGAAGCCGCCGCCGAGGCGCACTTGGACGCTGTCGACAACATTGGCGCTGTACCGGCACTACCAGCTGCGACCCCTAAAGGGGTCGTTTATTGAATCCACGTTCTTGGCTCCATGTGGAGCTTTGCGTCGCATGTCTGGGGCTGAGGCCATAGCCCGCTCACCTCATTCGAGCGCGGTCAAGGCGCGGCGGGCCGCGTGCGCCGCTTGGGCCATGAACGCGTCGTCAAACCCGTAGGCGATGAGGTTGTAGTTGCGGTCGAGCCATCGCCGGGCATCCTCCACCGTGAAGGCAAGGGTTCCGCTGGCGATGCCGAATTGCTCGCAGAGTTCCGCGACTTCCCGCGCCGCCTCGTCCAATTCCCCGGAATCGAACGCATCGGGCTGGCCTATGTCCAGCAAATAATCCGACGCGCCAAAAAACACCCCGTCCACCTGGCCGCCCGCTTCTTCCAACATCGCCTCCAGATTTTCCACGCCCCGCTCGCTTTCCACCTGGATGAAGAGAAACCGATGGTTGTTCTGGTCCTCGATGCGTTCCTTCATCGAAATCGACCAATCCCCATACACGCTGGGCCGGATGCCAAAGCCCCGCCGTCCCTCTGGCGGGAACCGCGCGGCGTCCACAATTCTTCGCACCGTTTCGGGCGTCTCCACCCGAGGCAACAATAGCCCATCCACCCCCAGGTCGAGTCCCCGCGCCATCAGGCTGTACACGCTGTCCGCCACCCGCAGGATAGTCGCGATCCCCACATCTTCCGCTGTCCGTACCGCCTCCTGCACCCGCTCCAACGAAAAGTGGGCGTGCTCATTGTCGATCCAAAGCCAATCGTAGCCCGCCCGCGCCATCGTGCGTACGGTGTGGGGATAAAGGTATTCGATCATCATCGTGCCCCAACTCACGCTCCGCACCCGGCAAACTTCCCCAAAACTTCGCCGATCCATGTCCGTTTCTCCTTGCCAACCGTTGCGCGGCGGCCATCCTACCATACCCCGTCCGCGGACAGGAACAGGCCGCGCTGAACACGCACGCAATCTCCGCGTGGTTTGCGTTGAGGGCCACCGCCGCCAGTGAGTTGGCGCGCCGGCCGCCTTATGCCGTATACTGCTTGTTCGTAGGGAAACGCAATCCGGCGAATGGAACTCTTTCGTGATATCCTTGAAACCATCGGCGGCGGATGACTCCGGTTTGACCGGGGTGAGGCGCTTAGCCGGGGCGATGAACGAAAATCCCGAACACGCTACGCAGGTGCGGGCGATCGCGTTGGCGTTATTCGATGAAACGGTGGAGCTGCACGGTCTTGATCCGGCTGCACGGCGGCTGTTGGAGGCGGCGGCGCTGCTGCATGACATCGGGCATTCCATGCGGCGCAAGCCCCATCACAAAGCCAGCCGCGACGGCATCCTCGATGCGGAGTTCGAAGAATTCACGGAGCGTGAGCAGCGGATGATCGCGTGCGTCGCGCGGTACCACCGCAAGGCCCATCCCAAGCGGGATCATCGTATCTACCGCGACCTTGACCCGGTGGACCAAGTGATAGTCCACGCATTGGCCGCCATACTGCGCATCGCGGACGGCCTTGACCGGGCGCATGCCTCGTCCGTGGCGGGGGTGAGGGCGCGCCTGGTGGGCGATGTCCTACGCATAACGGTGACACAACGTTTCCCATTTGAAGAAGATGTCGAGGGGGGGATGCGAAAACGGCGGCTATTCGAGCAAACGTTCGGTGTGACGGTGGAGATCGAGGCCGAACCGGCGGAATAGCGTTTGGGGGAGAATCGGAGCAGCGGTGATATTCATTCATATACTAACCCTTGGATTCAGCTCGGCTGTCATGGGGGCGTTCGCGCAGCATTATCTTGTTGAACTGGGGTACGCGCCCACCTTTGAGCTGAGCCTGTATCTGGCCGTGGCGGCCGCGGCGCTGTATGCGGCAATACAACTCGCGTACAAGGCGCTGTTGCGGGCGTACAAACCCACGACGGCGGGGACCATGTATTTCTGCGAGTCCCTGTCGCATTTATGTGTGGTCATATTGCTCGTGCCGCTGATGGAATACGACATCGCATGGCCCGCCGCGCTGGAGCCATTCGAGCCGCTGGTGTTGCTCGGACTCTTCGCCGCGGGCCACGCCTTCTTCAAGCTTGCTTCCTTGTACGCCGCGGTAACGGGCGCGCCCGCGCCGAGGTGGCCGTTCCTCGTCTGGACAAGCGCGGCGGGCGCAGCGGCGTTGACCGCGTTGGTGTGCGGCGTGCAATGGCGCGGGGGATTGGAGACGGTTCGCCCCAGGGCGGAAGCCGAGCCCCGCCGCATCGAATTGGCCGACGCGTACGCCGAGGCCTTTCCGCTTCGGGAGGGGGCAGTCTTTGAAATGCCGCTGGAATCCGTGCCGCAGCGCTGCCTGACCATGGCTTGGGCGCCGCGCCCGGCGCCGGAAGGCGAGATGGTGACGGAGACCATCCACGCGGAACTCACCTTCCACGGGAATCGGCGCCGCCGAATGGTCGTGACGCCTGGCCTTGATAGCGACGGGTGGGCGCGTGTGCTCGTGGAAAACGAGGACATCCCGGAAAATGCCGAGCGCGTCACTATCTCATGGAACCGCGAACCCCTGTCCCGGTGGCAGCGCATGCTCCCCGTGCATCCCGTGCGCACTTCGCTTAATGAGGTCTGGTTGAGCAATCCCCGCGTGTACCGCCAGCAGACGGAGGAGCCCCTGCCCAATGTGGTGCTCCTGACCGTGGACGGATTGCCCGCGGGCCGGGTCTCGAATCATGGCTGGGGCCGGCGCACCACGCCGGTGATTGATGGGCTTGCTGGGGAGGGATACAATTTCGACCGGGCCTACACGCCCATACAAGAGCCGTTGGGCGCCGTGGCGACGATGTTGACTGGATTGCCTCCCTTGACGCATGGCTACATGGGCGAGCACCGGCCCTCCTTGTCCGGCGGAGTGCCCACCGTGCAGCACGCGGCGCAATCCGCGGGCTACGCCACGGCCGCCTTCACGGAAGCGCGGAACAACATGCCAGAACTGGAAGAGGGGCCGTTGGTGGGCGGGTTTGAGTACGTGGA
>SKRY01000264.1 GCA_007118235.1 Candidatus Hydrogenedentota bacterium
CCGGTTCTGGACCCTGGATCCCATCGACGGGACCAAGGGTTTTCTCCGGCGGGAGCAATACGCGGCCGCGCTGGCCTTGATCGAGAACGGCGAGGTCCGCATCGGCGCGTTGGGATGCCCAAACCTCACGCCAGGCGGTGTGGACGAACCCGGGGGGCCGGGCTCGTTGCTCATCGCCATGCGCGGCCAAGGCTGTTGGGTAACGCCGCTGAATGGTCCGGACGCGCCCCTTGAGCAGCTAACGGTTTCCAACATCGAGTCCCTGAAGGATGCCCGCGTGCTTCGGTCCGCCGAGGCCGGGCACACGAACGTGAGCCAATTGGACCAGCTCTTGGCTCACATGGGGGTCGCCGCCAGCCCCGTCTGCATGGATAGCCAAGCCAAGTACGCCATGCTCGCGGCGGGCCAAGGCGACCTCTTGTTTCGCCTCCTCTCCCCCAACCGGCCCGATTACCGCGAGATGATCTGGGATCAAGCCGCTGGGAGCATCGTGGTCGAGGAGGCGGGGGGCTCGGTCAGCGACCTTGACGGAAACCGGCTGGACTTCACGGCCGGACGGACGCTCGCCCGCAACCGGGGAGTTCTCGCCAGCAATGCGGTGTTACACCAATCGGCGCTGGACGCCATCAAGAGAATGGGGATTTGATAGATGAATGTGGAAGCAATCACCAACTGGCTCGAAAGGCCCTGGATCCGCCGCGCGGGCGTGACCCTCGCGGTTCTGTGGATATGCTTCAGCTCGCTGTTCTATTTCGCGCGCTTCACCGCCCATTTGCTCGAAACGCACCCCGGCGCCATGGAACCGGTGCTCAAGGTAATGTATATCGAGGGCGAGGACGAGTGACGCCCTGAACTCCAAAACAGCCGGGGCCGCCGCTTTCACGAGAAAGGCGGCGGCCCCGGCGCATATCCCTCCGGGTTTTCTCTGCTACTCGTCGTCCTCAAGTACAGCCTTGGCATGCCGCGCGAGGTGGCCCCGCAAGTCGCGGGCGTAGTTCTCCAGAATCTCCCGGCCAAGACCCTCGTGGTCGCCACACCGGTACAACGCGCGCGCCAGAAGCAGCTCCCGCATGGAGTCGCGCCGCGTGTGTATGGCATGAACAGCGGGCAACTCCTGGCCCGCCTCGGCTTCGTGATGACGCCTGGCCGCATCGATGGTGTCATGCACATGGCCGGACATGCCCGGCTTGGAAAGAAGCTCGGCCAAAGCCGGCGCGGCCGAGGGTTCACCCAACAACTCCAAGGCGAGCGCCGCGGCGCGATGATGGGAAAACTCGCTCTCGGCGTCAAGCAAAGCCGTCTTCTCCAGAATGACCGGGACAGCATCCTCATACCCGGCCCTCGCCAAGGCGACAATGGCCGTATCGAGAGGGCTCAGCGACGAACCGAAGTTGCTCATGCTGGCGTATCGCCACCCGGTGTCCCACTCATCCGCGGCGCGGACGCGTTCCAGGAGAAGGTGCGCGCCCGCCGGGTCGCCGAGCATGGCCAGGGTCTTGGCATAAGCGTAGCGAGCTTCGCCTGTCTCGCCTCCGCTCGATTCATAAGCCTCGCGCAACAATGCCTTGGCTTCTTCGGGGTGTTGGAACACAATCGCGGCGGCGCGGAACTCCTCCTTGGAAGGGGCATGTTCAAAGCGGCGGGCAATTTCCTCGAGGCGCCGGTAACCTCCCACGTGGAGTTTCTCCACAAAAGCGGGGATTTGCTCAATCGCCCGCGCGATCTCCTCCTCGGACATGGGGAGCGAGTCCTCGTGTTCAAGCACCTCCTCGGGCAAGTTCCCTATCTCCACGAGTTCCCGTTGCAAGGCCCGGATGTCGATCTCCCGTAGCGGTACACCCTCCCGTGCGGCCTTCGCGGCGGCCAGTCCGGCGGCGTAGCCTTGGTTCTGGATGCAGGCCTGCATCCGCATGAGCGGCACGGCATCGCGATGCATGCTGATGCCGAGGCCCGTCGCCAACATCCCCTCAAGTCCTCTGGGAAGGAGACTGCGGAAGGGAACGTTCACCACATAGGTTTGGGCATGCGGCGGGGTTTCGAACAGGAGAAACGGATCGATGGTGTACCCGTGGGTGTCGAAATCGCTCTCGGCTTGACTAATGGTGTCGGGGTAGGTGCGGCCAATGATCTGGTCCAGGGCTGTCATGGTGAAATCGCCCACGATGCGCCGGCGCTCCCGTGTGTTCACAAGCTCGGCTTGGTCGAACGCATTGGCGAACATCTGCTTCGTCCACAGGCGGACGTGCCAGAGATCCAATGGATCGGTCTTGTCAACCATGGTGAACGAGGTATTCGGCCCGCCACCGCTGAATCGGCGAAACGTCGTGCCCGCACCCTGCTGGGCGAAATCATCGCTGATGATGTAATCCGTTTCCGCGCCCGCGGGGGCGGCGACATCGGAGTTGCCCGTCGAATCAATTACCACGTCAGCCAGCACCACGCCCCGCCCGTGTGGGGTGGCCACAACCACACCTCGAACCCGGTCATCGTCGACAAAAGCCCCACACCCAAGGGCGCCAAACCAAAGGGCGCCACCGGCATCAAGTATTTCCCGGCGCCACCACTCGTGCTTGCGCTCGGGATGCCAACCCGTGGCGCCGTCCAACACCGTGTTCGTGAATCCAACGCGGCGGCCGTGATAGTAACCGGTGATCTGACCCGTTGTTCCGACGCCGCCAAGCATGTGCCGCAACTCGATCACAAGAACAGCCGCGCCCGCGCGGGCGGCGGCGATACCCGCGGGCGCTCCGCCGGTGCCGCCCCCTACAACCACAACGTCATACTCCCCGAATACGGGCACGCTTCGGGAGGCTTGTGCGACATGTGGCGATGTGGACTGATTGACCGTTCTTACGCCCTCAAGCAGTTCCTTCGTATCACCGGCCGCCACGGGCGAAGGCGTCGCTTCACCCGGCAGATGCACGCCACTGGGCGGGTCCATCGACAACGCTTCCCCGGCCGCCGCCGCGCCAGCCCGCGCTCCCAACTTTATCAAAGCCAAAGGCCGGAGCAGTTCCCTCGCCTGTTCGCGGGTAACGTCCGCGCACCCGCCCAACACATACACACCCCGGACGCCTTCTGGCCGTAACGCATCCAGCGGCACGGCGTCCGGACCCTCCCATGCCCCCTCGGATTGCGCGCGGGCGCGCACTGGGTCGGGCGGAATCTGGAACAACAAATCCGAGGTGAACTGTTGTCCTAGGTGGTGCGTCAACGTCCGGGCTTCTTGGTCCGCCTTCATCCACGAGGCATAACTCGCATCCTCCAGTTCAAGCTCAAGCGTATACTCGATCACATCATAAACGTCATTACCAGCCTCAAACGCTGGCGTGATCACACGGGCTCTGACCCCTTCGCCGCTTTGCGCGTCGCCGCCTATCACCGTGCGCTGGAAGGTGTGCGAACCACTGGGATAATCGCGGAACTCCGCCCCGGCCAAGCGGGCGGCCTGCGCGCGGCTGGTCGCGTCGATGATGACCTTGGCCAGGACGGCTTGGCGTCCCGCTCGATTGGCCATCACAATTCCCGCGGGCTCGCCCTCGCCATCCCTGACAACATCGGTCACAAAGCAATCGTATAGAAACTCCACCCCAGCGTCCAGCAAGGCCTCATCAAGCGTCTTCTTGATGTGCATCGGCCGGCGCATGGTCTCGCTCTCATCAAAGATGGCTTGAGCCAATAGGTTCTCTGTTGTCTCGTCCTCACCGAAGAGGGCTTGGGCCAACGGATGCTCCGATGTCTCGCCGGCTTCCAACCAAAGGCGAAGCGTGGCCGTCATGTCCTCACCGAGATAGGGATACGGCGCGGCAAGGAAGACGCTCGCGCCAGCGTCCGCTGCTTCGATAGCGGCCGCCACGGCCCCCGCGCCGCCTCCCACGACCACCACATCCACCTCATAAGCCACGGGGATATCGCGGGCGGACTCATTGACAACAGGTTCATCCCGCCCTTCGGCTCCCGGAGACGGCGGCCGTTCATCGTCGGCATGAACGGGCAATCCAGCAAGGATCGCGAGTATGGACAAATACGAGATCCAGTTGCACATAACACCCTTCCTCTCTTTTCGCGGCAATCATTAATGTCTGCTCGAACAGTTCACAGTGACGAAGTGAACCATACCACAAGCCCGTTCTCGCCTCAATTGGGGATAAGCGCATTTTCGAGGTACTTCACCGTGAGACGTGTGTCATCGGGGTTGCTTTTTGGGGGGCGCACGCGAAACAATGGGACTCTTCCAGAATCTAGAATGGCGCGCTTCGCGGTCCGCGCGGAGGGCGGCAACGCAGAGCCCGAATACAGGAGGGTTATTGTTCATGGTGACAGCGTTTATCTTGGTCAACGCCCGGCGGGATGCAGTCAACGAGACCGCTCAGGATCTCTTGGGTTTGGCTGGCGTCACGGAGGTGTACTCAACTGCCGGGGATTGGGACC
>SKRY01000359.1 GCA_007118235.1 Candidatus Hydrogenedentota bacterium
GGTGGCCGCACGATGCCGCCATAGCGGCGGCGAGCCGCACGTCGTTAACGGCGACGTAACGCTCCCGGAGGATTGCGCAAGACTGGTCGGCCAAACGATCGAACGCTTCGGGCGCCTCGACGTCCTCCTCGCCTGCGCCGGCATCGGAATGTGGACACGCTTCGACCGGATCACTCATCCAGGCATCTTGAAGCAGGTCATGGACGTTAATTATTGCGGGGTGGTGAACCCGGCCTATTATGCCCTCCCGCACCTCAAGCAGAGCCGTGGGATGCTTGTAGTCATTTCCTCGGTACAGGGCAAAGTGGGCGTCCCCTACCATACCGGCTACTCCGCCTCCAAGCATGCCGTACACGGCTTTTGCGACTCCCTGCGAATGGAGTTGCGCGGAACGGGTGTGGATGTCCTGACCGTATTGGCCCACTGGATCCAGGGAACCTCGCTCCGCGTAAACGCCCTCGGCCCCGACGGCGCCCGCCGGGGACACGAGGCTCACGGGCACGGGCCGGGCGCAGTGGCCGTCGACGATGCATGCCGGGCGATCCTGGAAGCCATCACAAAACGCAGACGTTCCCTCTTTCTCCCGGGAAAACTGCGTTACCTCACCTGGCTTTCCGCGGTCGCCCCCTCCTTGGCGGAGCGGATTATCATCCAGCGCGTCGAAAAGGAAAACTCGCGGAAGCCCGGATGAAATCGATCACAATCATCAATCCGGCAGCGGGAGGAGACCGCGTCGAGGAAGTCTCGCCGCACATCAAGGGACGGCTCGCCCGGATCGCCGACGCACTCATAGGGCCAACTAAAGGCTTTCTCTTTGATTCGGTTAGGTGATCCATGGTTGCCGGAGTTTGTAGTAACACTAGCATATTCGATGGTTGCCTTATCGGCCATTGGCTTCTCGCCTTTGCGTGAGATGAAGCCATGCCTCACGCCAAGCCGCCAAGGCGCGAAGAAAGAGCGCCAAATTCGAGGGGGGCGCCGGGCGATGAACGGTTCATGTTCACCGGGCATCAATGGGAAGGCGAATCCGGGCTGTACTACGCGCCGGAGCGCTACTACTCGCCCTTTCAGGCCTCGCCTGACGC
This sequence comes from Candidatus Hydrogenedentota bacterium, assembly GCA_007118235.1. Taxonomy (GTDB): domain Bacteria; phylum Hydrogenedentota; class Hydrogenedentia; order Hydrogenedentales; family SLHB01; genus SKRY01. The sequence goes on from SKRY01000359.1 coordinate 1,086, forward strand.
CATGCGGCGAGCCGCCCGGCGTGCGGGTTTTACATAAGGCGTATCAGCGGCTAGAATAGGGTTTTCACGGGCGTCATCTCACAGGATTCACGGAAAGGGATGCGGGGAAGTGTCCCCGTTTCAAGGGATATATGACCGAAAACAGCGAACATAACGAAGCACCCTCTATCGGCGCGGCCGAAACATCGGCGGGCGGTCCGCTCACGCACGATGAGATTGCGACGGGCTATGTCCTATTTGGCTTCTTCACGGTGCTGGCCTTCTTGGCGCTGCTCGGAGGCATCGTGGCCTACGCGCGCGTGGCGCCTGATTTTCTCGAAGGGCTCGATGAGACCATCGGGGAAAACGTGGCGCTGCGCGCCCGGACCTTGGCGGAGGCGGGGTACACGGAGGAGGCCATCGCGAAGTACCGCGAAGCCTTGGACGTCCCGTTCGAGGATCCCCGTCAGAAGGCGTGGGCGCAGCGGCGTTTCGGCGAGCTGTTGCGGAACCAGTATGCGTTGGACGAGGCGGCGGAGATGTTCCAAGCATCGTTGGAGACCTATCCGGACGATCTCGTGGCCCATGGCGGTCTCACGTTGACGTTGCGCCGGGCCGAGCGTTTTGAAGAAGCCGTGGAGGCGGCCCGGGATTGGGTGGGCGCCGCGGAGGCGCGAAACGCGGTGGACAACGAAGCCCACGCCTGGTCGAATCTGGGCTTGTGCCTCCTGGAACTCGACCGCGAGGACGAGGCGTTGGAGGCCTTTGAGACGGGGCATCATTTGGTCCCGGGCAGCGTGAACTCGTTCCACGCGGCGCGAATCCTTGACGAACGCGGCCAAACGGATGAGGCCTTGGAACGCTACGAGGCCTACCTGGAAACGGGCGAGGGCTGGCGCTTGGCGGCGGCGCAAGACCGAGCGGCCGCGTTGTCCGATGACGCCAACGGCGCGGATGGATAGGGGTGGGAACGCTCCGTGATCCGATGCAGCGCGATCGCGCATTGGTTCGCGGCATGCGTGGTGCTCACGATGATCGCGCAGGGGACAGCGGAAGCGGAAATCCGTCCCGCCCCCTGGGATGATCCGCCCGCCTACGAGCGTTCGGCGCCTTCCCTATACCATTTCTGGCACAGTCCGAACTGGCCTCTGGAACTGATCGGAGCCAACCTATCCGACGGGGACCGCCCCCTTACCGGCGCCCAGCCGAGGATACCGGAAGGGACTACGCTGTCGGCGGAGCTTTTCCTGCGCCGCACCGGCGTCATCCCCCCGGAAGCCACGCTGCGACTCCACATTCAAGGGACCGGCCCCGCCTATACCGGGGAAACCGCGATTGACGGGGACGCCATGGAGCCGGGCGGCGTCTACACGCTCGGCATGGAGCTTCCGCTTCCCCGGCTGCGCTACAGCGGGCAGGCGGTCCTCACGGGGCAGGCCTTGGAGCCAGAGAACGCCCCAGCGCCCGCCACGCTGTTTACCCTTCCATTGATGATTGAGCCCGCGCTCGTCGATTCGAACATCGATGGGGCCAAGCTTCGAGAGGCATTCGGCGAGACGGCGCAACGCTTGAATCACGCGGTCCGGCTGGGGCCGGGAGCGGAGACGCGGTTCCCCATTTCAGCGGAGCAGCAAGGCGAACCCTGGGGCGGGATTGGCCTCGTATCCCGGCTGGAGTTCTCGCCGCACTTCGAGCGCGGCCAGCGCGTCGCCACGTTGCGGTTCTACCGGGACGGCGCGGTTGTGGAGACCATGCCGGTCGTCGCCAACACGCACACCGCCTTCGGCAACCGCGATTACTACACCGAGCTGGCGAAGCGTCCACCCGGCGCGCCGGTGTTTGATTCGTGGGATTCGGGCCGGTTGAACGAAACGGGCGAACCCTTTGACCTTTATCTTTTCGCGGGGACGTTCGCCTTGCCCGAGCCGCAAGAGTTCGACGGGATCGGCCTGGCGTACGAGGCGGACATCGGCCTACTCGAGGTGCGGGAGGTGGTGCTGCTGCCCGTGGCGGATGCAGCGGGAGAGTCGCCGTGACAAGTGCGCGCTGGGACTCCATCGTAGACACGATCGCCCCGTGGCTGGCGATGCTTGGCGTGTTCACCTTCGCCCTGGCCATGCCGTGGGAAGTGTACCAGCGCACGCCCTTCCTAGGCTTGACGCTCACCAAGCTGAGCGCCGGGGCGATCATCGCCGCTGCGGGCGTGTGCGTGTGGCGCGGCGGCTTGCGTCCATGGCCGCGCCATGCGTTGGAGGGTCCGATATTGCTGTTCGCAGCGGCCTTCGCCCTTTCCACCGCGCTGTCCGAGAATCCCGCCGACAGCGCGCGGCATGCAGCCCAATACGCGGTGTATCTCGTCTTCTTCTATGGCCTTCTTCTCACGCTACGCCAACCCGGCGTTGTGCGCGCCAGTCTTCATCTCTTCAGCTATTCCGCCCTCGCCGTAGCAGCGCTGGCCCTGGCTTGCGCGGCGGGCCTCGCCACGCCCGTCTTCGTGGAGGCAATTCATCCCCTGGGTCACTACGTCAGCAGCGAGATGCGTTCGGGCGCGGCGCTCCGCATGGCGGCCACGAGTCCCGATTTCAATCAAGGCGTGCTCCCCATGGTGCTGGCGTTTCCGGTGGTCCTTCTGGTCATGGGCTGCGGCGCCTGGACCAGCTACCTCCCGCGCGCGGCATGCGCCGGTCTGCTGACGGCGGGCATCGCCGTGTCCTTTTCCCGGAGCAGTTTGTTCGTGGTTGCGTTGATGCTCCTTGCAATCGCATACGCCGCCTGGGGGCGCAAGGCGCGCAGGGGCTGGTATACGGGCGTCGCAGTAGCCGCCGCGGTTGTGATCGCGGCCGTGCTTGCCGGGACCTACGGGGAAGCGCTGCTCGACCGGGCGCGCCAAGGGTTCGTCACCCGCGACCCGTCGCTCGAAGGGCGCTGGTACGTGTTCGAAGTGGCGGGCCGCGTCCTGCCGCGATACGCGCTCTTCGGAACGGGCCCGGGCATGTCGGACGCCGTGCTGGAGGAGGCCGCGGACCCCGCGCGCTGGCATGGCATTACGCTGCACAGCGTGCCGGGAAAGCTGCTCCTGGAGACGGGGATCCTCGGCCTGCTGGCCTACCTCTGGCTCTGGGGGCGGCTGCTGCGCGCCACATGGCGGGGCTGGACCGCCAACCGCCTCACGCCCGAGGGACCGTTGCACGGCGCCCTGTTGCTGGCCCTCGGCGGCTGCTTCTTGATCCTGCTCATTCAGCCGTTCATGACCTTGAGCCTGTTCCCGTTCTTGGCGGCGTTGCCTTTCTCTCTGCGAAGGGAAGGGAAAATCCCGGCGGATTCCGCCCAGCGGCGCCGGTGGGCA
>SKRY01000049.1 GCA_007118235.1 Candidatus Hydrogenedentota bacterium
TAGGCCACGAACAGATAATGCTCGCCCTCCCGGTGGCCGCGGGGGGTGAGCCACTGCCGAATCTCGGCGCGGGCGCCGGGCGCGCCAACGGCGATGAGGATGAATCGTTCCCCCGCTGGGGGGATATCGTCAGGCGCTATGACCTCCACGCCGTGGATGACCCGGCCGATCTTGCGCGGGTTGATGTCCACCACAACATCCGGCCGGCGCCCCGCTGGCCACTCTCGCAACCACGTCTTCCCAATCTCGCCGGCGCCCCATTGGATGAACGGGCGTTCTCCCGCAAGATAACTGCTGAATAAGTAATGCCGTTTCAGCCGGCGGAATTGATACGGGCTGTACCGCTCATCCCGCATGGACAGCCGCGCGGGGGTGTCCCTCCACGAGAGCAGGGTCTCGGGAACCTTGCCTAGCCCATATCCGCTCCGCCAGAGACGCATCACTAGATCATAATCCTCTGGCCAGCCATGATCCATGTAGCCGCCCACATCGTTATAAGCCCGCCGCCGTACGAGAAAGGCCGGATGGGGGATGGGGCATTCCACAAAGAGTTCGCGTGTTATGGCCTCCTGCGCGCACAGGCCATTGATCCAGCGTTCGTAGCGCTTGCGTCCACTGCTCGCGGCCGGACCAAACATGCGCACGCGCGCGCCGCACAACGCCACCGCTGGATTCTCGCGCATGAAACTCATTTGCCGCGCAATCCGTTCCGGGTGCGCGATATCGTCGGCATCCATTCGCGCGATAAAGGAACCCCTTGCGGTTTCGCATCCCCGCTGAAGCGCCGCTACAATGCCGAGATGCGCTTGAGCCTCCACCCGCACGCGGCCATCCTCTTTCGCGTACGCCATGGCCATCCCGAGCGAGCCATCCGTGGAGCCATCATCCACCACAACGATATCCAGGTTCCGCCATGTTTGACAAAGCATGGATTCCAGCGCTTCGCTTAGGGTGGCGCAAGCGTTGTAATTAGGCATGACCACGGATACAAGCGGTTGATCAGGCATATCGTTCGGCATGGGGCAGCTTCGTGGAGTGAGGGCATGGCCAATGTTCATGAAGAGGCCATGCCAGTAAAAGCGCGGCGCGTGGTTGACACGCGCCGCGCTTTCGTTAAGAAACCGATGGGTTATTCAAAACGCCAAGCGGCTGGCTCAATGGCCTAGCTCTGCTCGGCCAGCGCATTTTCAATCGCGGCGTTCCAAACCGGAATGTCGCCGGGAACCCGCGATGTGATGATGTTGCCATCCACGATCAGCGGCTCATCCGCGTAATCGGCCCCGGCTTCGACCAGCTCCTCCGAGATACCGCCAACGCACGTGGCTTGGATGCCTTCCAGCACGCCCGCCGTGACCAGGACTTGCGGGCCATGACAGATGGCGGCCACTATCTTACCCGCCTCGGTGAATTCGCGGGCGAACTCAACCACGCTGTCATGCTGGCGCAGCCAATCCGGCGAGCCGCCGCCGGGAATGACCAGGGCGTCGAAATCATCAATGGACACATCCCCGACGCCATATTGAACTCGGACTTTAATCTCGCTGTTGTAGGCCTGATGCACCGCCGGCTCCACGCCAATCACCGTCACCTCGGCGCCGCGATTGGCCAAGTAGGCCATGGGCATCAGGGTCTCGGCGTCGTGGAAGTCATGCCCGACCAACACCGCCACGCGCTTGCCGCTGAGATCGGCGGCTTCCAGCTCTTCGGTCTGCGCCGGGAATGCCACTCCCAGCATTGCCACAATCGCCGTCACTGCTAGTAGTTGAGCTAACATCCTTCCGCTGCGCGTTGTCTTCATATCGCTCATCTCCTTTGGGTTCGGACCCGCCCCGCCACGAGAACGTGTCCTCGGCCAGGCGCTGGTCCATGGTCGGTTCCGCCCTCACGGACCACCCGTGTCTCTCCTCTTCTAGCGTATAACGAACAGCGCTTCATGTCAAGCCTAGAACGGCATGGTCCCTACATTGCCGATTTCATGCAGTCCACTCGGCTTTCTACGCCCGGGGATGGAATTGACGATGCGCGCGGCCAAGGCGGTCGGTGCTCACATGCGTGTAGATCTGGGTCACGCTGATGTCGCTGTGGCCCAATAACTCCTGCACCACGCGCAGGTCCGCTTCTCCATCCAGCAAATGGGTGGCGAAGGAGTGGCGAAGCACATGGGGCGAGACCTTCTGGGACAAGCCCGCCTCCCGCGCGTAATGCTTCACGATTCGCCACAACCGCCCGCGGCTGAGCCGTCCGCCGGTTCTGCTGACAAACACCCAATCGCGCGGCGGATTGAACGCGGCCCGCCACTCCAGCCATTCTTGCATTCGGGCATGGGCCCGCGCGCCCAGGGGCACGATGCGGACCTTGCCTCCCTTCCCTCGAACCCGCACGCAGGCCTCGTCCAACGAGAGATGTTTCAGGCGGAGCCCGCCCGCCTCGGAGATGCGCAGCCCGCACGAGTAGACGAGTTCGAGGATGGCCGCATCCCGCGCGCCGAAGGCGGTGGAGCGATCGGGAACCGTGACCAGCCTGTCCACCTCGCCCTTGCTCAGCACCACGGGCAACCGCCGGCTGATGCGGGGCGTGTCCAAGGCCGCCGTGGGATCGTGGTCCACGAAGTTTTCGTCCCGCAGGAAACGGTGGAAACACCGGATGGCGCTTAGATGGCGGGCGGTGGAGCGGGCCGACAGCCCCTCCCGCCGGAGGGTGATGAGATGATCCAGAACGATGTCCCGCGTTACGGCCTCAAGGCCGTCCACGCCGCGCTCCTCCAGATAACGCAAGTACCGTCCCAAATCCTCGGCATAGGCCGCCAGCGTCGCCTCGGCCAACCCCGATTCAAAGACGGTTCCTTCCAGAAAGCGGTCCAGATAGGCGTGAAGCCGGGTGGACGGGGCCGAATCCTTACTTCGCTTTTCCGATGTTTCTTCGTGGGCCATGCTGCCTTCCTTGCCAATGTCACCTTCCCTGGCGCATGCTCGTTTGCACGGCTGGGCCATGATAAACTCTTGACGCTACTATACAGGGTTTCCCAGGGAAATCTCCACGCCTGCTCCGGCATGCGTTTGGTCAAACATCTTTGAGATTTGGGCTGGTTTGTGCTATAAGGACAACGAGTAAGGGGCCGCTTTCTGGGAATGCCCCGGCGGCCAACGGGGTTCGCTAATCACTTTTGGGGCGCCTTTGCGGGGAGAGCCCGCGCACGAAGGAGACACTTCATGTGGCTTGATAAGCTGTCGAGACATCCACACTTCCTTGTAGCTATTGTTGCACTTTCGCTTCTTCTGACCGGCTGTCCGGAACGGCCGGACCCCACCGAGGTACGGGTGCCTTTGTTGGTCAACCTTGATCGCGCAACGGCGGAGAACGCCATCGAGAGGGCCGGACTCGTTGTGGGAACGGTTACCGAATGGCCTAGCGGAAAGGTTACGGCCGGGGATATTCTGGAACAGACCCCCACTTTTGGAACAACGGTTGAAAGGGGGTCCGCCGTGGACCTCGTCGTGGCGAGAGAGCCGGATGCTCGCATCACCACCATCGAGAGATTGCAACAAATCGGGACAGAAGATTATCCCTTGGATGGATTCTATGTCCTTGAGGCCGATATCGACGCCACCGCCACGGCCAACTGGAATGATGGCGATGGTTTTCGGCCGCTCCGAAGGTTCGAGGGCGTACTGGATGGCCAAGGGTACGTCATCACGGGCCTCACAATTAACCGCACCGCGGCGAACGACGTTGGGCTATTCAGTGTGATCGGCGAGGATGGCGTTGTCAAGGGTCTGGGACTGGAAGACTACGCCGTGGCGGGCCAGGGTTCCGTGGGCGGCTTGGCGGGCTCCAATTTTGGTGTGATCGAGGAAAGTTTCGCCAATGGCGCCGTGGCGGGCGCTCAGTTCATTGGCGGGCTCGCGGGCTCGAATGACGGCCTGATTACGCGAAGCTCGGCACGGGCCGTGGTTGAGGGCGGAAGCTGGGCCGGCGGGCTCGTGGGTGATCAGGTGGATGGGGTCATTTCGGAAAGCTATGCCCTCGGTCCCGTCAGCGGGGAACTGCAAATCGGCGGCCTGGTCGGCTGGAACTACCTGGGCGAGATCTCCAACGCCTACGCGACCGGCTCGGTCAATGGCGAATCCCAAATTGGCGGTTTGGTGGGCCGCAATGAAGGTGGCGCGGTATCGAAGAGTTACGCCACCGGCGCGGTCAATGGCGAAACCCAAATTGGCGGCCTAATCGGTTGGGACGAGGGCGGCTCGGTCGAGGCGAGCTTCTGGAATACGCGAACCTCTGGCCGGGATCAATCCGCTGGCGGAACAGGACGCACAACCGGTCAAATGGTGCGCCGCTCCACGTACACAGACGTGGAGCCCCCTTGGGACTTCACCA
>SKRY01000201.1 GCA_007118235.1 Candidatus Hydrogenedentota bacterium
ACCACAGGACGCCCGTGACGGCGCCGCCAGCGGCCTGAAACCGCCGGTACATGGCGCCGTAGAGCGACTCTCCGTACTCGTCGCGCCGCGCGGGGTCCCATTGGTCCATGGAAGTGCCGCCGTGTGCGCAAGGAATGAGTCCGACGGGCCGGCCCGTGTCCTCGAAGCGGGCCTTGGCGAACGGCAAGCCGAGTCCGGCGCCTTTTGTCCAATCCGTCACATCAATTTCTAGCCCCTCGGCCGCGTTGGGATTATGAACGGGATCCACGGACTCCCCCCGCCGGTGCAAGGGCTCTTCCGCCACCCGCCAATCGTCGTTCATCGCGAAGACGTGGACTTGCGGATGGGGTTGAGCCACGTTTTCCATGTTGCCCACGCCCTGCATGTTGGATTGCCCCGCAAGGATCCACAGCTCCCCGGCAAGCACCTGCTCCGCCTGGGCTTCGTGACCATCCAGGCGAAACTGAACGGTATACGGTCCGCCCCCGGGAATTCCCGCAAGCGTTCCTTCCCATACGCCTTCCGCTGCTTGGCCTATCTCATGCCAGGCTAGAATCTCTTCACCATCTTCTCCGGCAACGCGCGCCTCGACCGGTCCGTCAAGTTCTCCCGCGGTCCCCGAACACACAACCATCGCGAGATCATTATCATCACACTGGAGCACCTGATGATCCATCAAGCCTTGGTCCAATGTGAACGATTCTTGCCCGTTCGCCGCCATTGCCAATAACGCCATCGTCACGCCGCATATAAGCCACCGCATTCTCCTGTCCCTTTCATCATGTGTGACGGAACGCCATACCGCGCTGCCCCTCTATCCGAATACAACATGCAAAGCATCTACTCTACGCGAGCGGGCGGGTAAGCGCAAGCGAATCCTGCAGCGTTACACTAACGCGAGCACCTTGTCCGTGATCTTGTTCAAAGGCGTGACATGGTTGGCGGCGCCCAGTTTCACGGCTTCGCGGGGCATTCCATACACAACGCACGTGCTTTCATCCTCCGCGATGGTCTCCGCTCCCTGATCCTTCATCACACGCAGGCCTTCGGCCCCGTCGGCCCCCATTCCGGTCAGAAGGACGCCCACGGCGTTCTTCCCGGCGAATTTCGCCACGGACTTGAACAGGACATTCACCGAGGGCCGGTGACGCCCCACGAGGGGACCACTCCGCACATCCACCAAGTATTGCGCGCCCGAACGCCGGAGCGTCATGTGGTAATTACCGGGAGCGATGAGGGCCTTGCCGGGCGAGATTATGTCGCCGGTCTCGGCCTCTTTCACCGTTATCGCGCAGATGTTGTTGAGGCGTTCGGCGAAGGCGCGGGTGAAGTGTTCGGGCATGTGTTGCACGATGACGATGCCGGGCGAGTTGGGCGGCATGGCGGTGAGCACCTCCTGAAGGGCTTGGGTGCCGCCGGTGGACGCGCCGATCGCCACGACCTTGTGAGTGGTCTTGGTCATGGCGCGTGTGGCCGGGCGGGGAACGCCGCCGGCGGGACCATGAATGGACTTCACCCGCACGGTGGCCGCGGCCTTGACCTTGAAACACAGTTCCTCCGCGTCCTCGCCAATGCTGAACGCCGAGCCGGGCTTGCACATCACTTCAACCGCCCCGGCCTCAAGGGCCTCCATGGCCAACTCCCCGCCCTTGGGCGTTAGGGAAGACACCACGACCACCGGCAACGGATGGTGGCGCATGAGCTTGCGGAGGAACGTGATGCCGTCCATGCGCGGCATTTCGATATCCAGGGTGAGCACATCGGGCTGATGGGACAGGATCATGTCGCGGGCTACATAGGGGTCGGGCGCGCTGCCCACGACGGTCAGCCCGGGGTCGCGCCCGAGTTCGGCCGTTAACACGCGCCGGACCAAGGCGCTGTCGTCCACCACCAGCACCCGCGCGGCCCGTTCCACGCCGGGAGCGGATCGTTGCACACTCACGATAGCGGCCCTCCTTCCAACCCCTCCGACTCCAGCCGGAGTAACAAGGGGTGCTCGCCGTCCATGACAAAGCACAGCGTGGCCCCGTCCCCAAGCGCGGCATTCCATTCCTGCTGCTCCGCGCGCCGGGCGACGGGGATGCCCAGCGTGAAGGTAGGCTCGGTCCCAGCGAGGGTGGTAAGCAATTGACCGCAAAACTGGTTGACCAATTCCTGAAGCGTATCCAATCCTTGTTGATTATCCGCCTCATCAAGCCCCAGCAGGTTGCAGCTCATCTCCTTCGCGGCGTCCAGGGAGGTGTACACCTGTAAGCGCCCGCTTGCTGCGCCCTCAAAGAAGACCTCCGCCGACACGGCGTCGCCGGGTTCAATCAGTTCCTCGCCGCCGGGATCCGCCGGATCGCCAAACATGAACCCGAAGATTTCGATCACGTCACAGACGACCTCTTCGATGCCTTGTCTGACGTCGTTATTCATGGACCACCCCCAAGGCGCTGTTCACGGCCTCTTTCACTTGCTCGGGCTTGAACGGCTTGCGCAAGTACGCGCTGATGCCTAATTCGCGCGCCTCCGCGATGCGTTCCGCGCCGCCTTCCGTCGAGACCACGATGACGGGAAGGTCCTTGTGCATGGGGTCGGCGCGAAGATGGCGGATCAGGGTAAGCCCGTCCATTTCGGGCATGTGAAGATCGGTGACGACGACATCCACATCTTTGCTCTTCAAGACCTCCAGGGCCTCGGCGCCGTTGCCGGCTTGCAGCACATTCCCGAGCGGCAAGCCGGCGAGCCGCAATGCGCGCGCGACCAATCCGCGCACCGTGGCCGAATCGTCCACCAGCAGTATGTTGAATTCCATGGCAGGGCTACTCCTTGTTCTCCGTCCGGCGCTTTGCGGTCACCGGCCGTTCGTCGGCCATTCACAGTTCCACTTCGGCGCCGCCCATCTTCACGGTGGTGACGCCGGAATTCATATAAAGGCTCATGGTGCGCGGGGCCTTCCCGCCCACATCCTCGCCGGCGATGAAAATGCCGTTCTTCCAAAGCACCTTTCGAAGCACGGTGTAATTGCGTTCACCAATCTGAAACGCGTTGTGCGCCTCCAAGGGGGCCGCTCCGCCGGCCACCTTGGCCACGAGCCGCTTTTTCGACGCGCCCATGTCGAGCAGCGTCTGGATGAGCAGCGTGGCGCCCGTGTCCGTGAACATGCACGGGTTGGCTTCCGCCTTGGCCCTGTCCATGCGGGACAACGAGAGCATGCTGTGCAACAGACCGCCCACCCGGACCTCGGGATCGAACAAGGTCAACCCGATGCACGAACCGAGCGAGTAGGTGATGAGCACATCGGCGGGACTGCCGGACACACCCATGTCCGAAACCCACACCACCCGCAGGACGCGGTCCCCGCGAAAGGGGACTGTTTTCTCCATGGTCATGACAGTTAATCCTTGCGGCATATGGACGGGCGCACCGTCCGGAAATTGTGGTCCAAGCCCGTCAGGCTCTCGGCGTGGCCCACACACAAGTATCCGCCGGGCTTCAACAGCCGGTGGATTTCCCGCAAGAGCGCGACCCGCACCCGCGTGTCAAAGTAGATCATCACATTGCGGCAGAACACAACGTCAAGGGGACCGCGCATGGGAAACGGCGGCTGGGACAGATTCAGTTGCTTAAACACGCACAGCCGGCGCAGATCTGGCCGCACGGAGTACTGAACCGCGCCGTTGACTTCCTTCTGGAAGTGGCGCATGACGGTGGCGCGTTCGCAACTCGCCACCCGCTGGGGCGCATACACGCCCGCCCTTGCCTGCGCCAAGACCTTGGTCGAGATGTCCGTGGCGAGAATGCGCACGTCGCATTCGAACCCAAGCGTGTCCAGCATCGTCATGGCGATGGAGTAGGGCTCCTCGCCGCTGCTGCTCGCGGCCGACCACACCCGGAACCGGCGTTGGCCCGCCGCGCGCCATTTCTCGCAGACCTCGGCGAGGAACTGGAAATGGTCGGCTTCCCGGAAAAAACTGGTGACATTGGTGGAAATCGCGTCGATAAGCTGCACCAATTCCGCTTGGTCGCCGCTGCTTTCCACGTAATGGAGATAGTCCTCGGGCGTTTCGAGATTCAAGGCGCGCATGCGCTTGCCGATGCGCGCCGATATGAGGGCCTCCTTCTTGTCTCCGAGGTTGATGCCGCTCATGTCGTACACCAACGCGCGAAAACGCTCCATGGTTTCACGTTTCATTGACGAAGGGGCCTCCGGATATGTGTTCAGACGCCAGCCCGCTCGAGGGTTTCCGTGATCTTCCCCACGAGCGTCTCTGGAGTAAAGGGTTTGATGGCGTAGTTGTTCGCGCCAGCCTTGAGCGCTTCAACCACGCGGCTCTTCTCGGCCTCGGTGGTGACCATGATGATGGGAACGCTGGAGCCCGCCCCGCG
>SKRY01000079.1 GCA_007118235.1 Candidatus Hydrogenedentota bacterium
ACTCGGTGGGCCGAAGGTAGGTAATGAGGTAGAGGCTCTTCTCCGGAAACGCGTGGATGGTCATGTTCCGGGGCGGCTGGTTGTCCGGGGATTCGGCCTCGTCGATGCGTTTCATCTCATAAGCGCCGGTGTCCAAGTCGACGGCCAGCAGGTGCAATTCCCGGACCACCGCCGTGGGGAGAATGAGCCGCGAACCCTCGACGTGGTAATCGTACAGCCGGGCGCCCCGTTGAGGCATGGGGATGTCGTCCAACCGCTCCACGCGGTCTTCGCCGAGATGCGCCTTGAACCACCGGATATACGTGTCCGTGCGGTCCGGTATGAACAAGTGGAGAATCGAGCCGCCCGGCGCGGGCGCGGCGATCGGATTGAGCACCCCCGAGCCATTGGCATACCGGAAGACTTCCTCCATACCGCCGTCTTCGGTGAAGCGCTCCAGATAGACCACGCGATCGGCCTCGTCCCGGCGGTCCACGTACAAGAACAGCGTTTCCCCGGGATGGTCCTCGCGAGGCAAAATGCTGATCATGGCGGGCATGCGTTCGGGGCGAATCGGCGTGAGCCGCCACGACCCATTGTCCAGCGAACGCCGCCACAGGAGCAGGTTGCGCCCTTGACCGGCCCCGTGAACCATGTGGGTGACCGTGCTCAGGTAGAGGTCGTTTTCGAGGGTGAAGAAATTGCGCCCGAGCACACAGTAAATCCCCGTTCCCAGCCGTTCCTTGCCCAAGGGCTCCAGGACGCCGTCCGCGCGCGCGTCTATCGCCACAAGCGCCGTTAAGGCCAGGCCAACCCATATGAAATACCGCAACGCGCTATCCTCCTCATTCTTGCATCGTTCCCGTCCTAGGCCGGACTTAGCTCAGTCCGAACCCGTCAACGGTTTGGCCGCCGCGTTGGCTTTCTGGGCCAAGGCGTGGATGATGCTTGTGCGCGAGGCCTCGTCCTCCACCCGGTCAAGCGCGTTGACGAGGGCGCGCACCGAGGCTCGCGATGGATTTGGCACAAGGGCGTAACACGCGGCATCCGCAAGCTCGGGGTCTTCCAGCAACGGGGCGATGGCATCCACCTCGCGATGGTCCCCGCACCACGCGAGAAGATAAAGCGCTTCCCGCCGCACCGCCACGGTGTATTCTTCGTCGAGGCATTCGGCTAACGCCGCGGCCACCGCGCGCCGCTCCTCGTCCGCATCGGGCCGGCCCGCGTGGTGAACGATGGTTTCCAGCGCCTGCCGCGCGGCCCGGCGTATGACAACATCCTCCTCGTCCAAGTGAACGGCGAGCGGCTCCACGGCTTCCGCGCCCAGTTCAGCCGCGTTCCGCACGGCTTCGAAGCGTTCCTCGCCGTCTACGCCGGGATCCACGATGGTTTCCACGTCCGCCGCCGGGGCGGGAGCCGCGGCCAACGCGGCCAGTAAGGTCAAGGCGATCGCCCAAGGCCCAAGACAGCCTTTCCATTTCACGGTCTTCATGAGACACCCCCTCCACAGGTTGGAATCGCGTTAGACATGTCACGGCCCCTCCTTACGTTGCTCGGAGACGGTCAGTCAGCCGCATCGATGTCATGCCAAGTTGAAAATAATGCACCGGTCCCAAAGCGATTGTCAACACACCGAGTTGACAAGAACATTGCCCAACCACCGCCTAGAAGAAGAATCGTCACGTGTTGGACGACGCTAGGCGTCATCACGTATACTAAGAGCGCGTTCGCTCAAGAGTGAATCCTTCATCCCCCGGGGGCCCGTAGCTCAGCGGTTAGAGCTGCTGACTCATAATCAGTAGGCCGTAGGTTCGAATCCTACCGGGCCCACCATTCCCCACATGCCCCCTCCGCGCTGGCGGGCTCGCGGCTGTTCGCAGCGGCGGGCGGGCTGTTGCTAGCCTACCGTGATTCGTATGTAAGACTCTTCTCACGTGTAGGCCTCTCTTGCGGCTCATGTTTTGTGGTACGATTGCGTTTGAAGGGAATGGCCGAAACTTCCGATCGCCTGCTGTGTGGCTGCTGCTAAAACCTTCTTCCTTTGTTCGATATCCATGAGCCGCGAGCACGCTCGTGGAACTCTTCGCGAGCGGCTTTTAAGGGTGGAAATTGGCTTGAAGCTCCCCATCCCAGCCGATTGGGGTTAGTTTCGGAGTTGACAGTCCTTCCCCGAAAATGGCAAGCTTAGTATATTCTCTCCGTCTGCCGTGACTGGCGAGCTTAGCGTGGAACCGACCACGAGGAAGCGGCAGGCAGCCGTATCGCCGATCGCCTGGGCGCTGGAGGAACCCCTGTGTAAAAGGGGGGCCGCCAGAAGCTTGAAGCGAGGGGCGTTTTCCCCGTTTTTACCCCTACCATCCGCAGGAGAACTACATGCGTAAGACGCCTTTATATGAAGCGCAGCAGACTCTTGGCTGTAAGATCGTGGACTTCCAAGGCTGGGCGATGCCAGTACAGTATGACGGAATTCTGGAAGAGCACCACCATACCCGCACTCGGGTTTCTGTGTTTGATTGCTCCCACATGGCCGAGTTCCGGGTCGAGGGGGAAGAAGCAATTCAAGCGTACGGACGTCTCGTTACCAACGATATCTCTTCCTTGCTGGCCGGGCGAGCCCGGTATGGGGCGCTTACCACGGCCGAGGGCGGCATCATTGATGATGTCATCACCATGCGCACGGCCGAGGACGCTCTTTATGTCGTGGCCAACGTGTCCACGGCCGAGACCATCTCCTCCATCTTGACCGCCATTTCTCCCGGCGTGCGGGATGTGTCGGACGAAACCGCCAAGATCGACGTGCAGGGACCAGAGTCGCGGGATGTGTTGACGCGGATGGGATTCGCCGCGGCGGGGGAATTGCGGTATTTCCACAACAAATGGGTGACCTGGGAGGGATGGAACCTCCTGCTGTCCCGCACGGGCTACACGGGAGAGTTGGGGTATGAGCTGTTCGTCCCCAACGAAGCGGCTGTTTCGCTGTGGCAGGCCTTGTTGGAGCACGAGGCCGTGAAACCCGCGGGGCTTGGAGCGCGGGACACCTTGCGCCTTGAGGTGGGCTATCCCTTGAGCGGACAGGACTTCGACAAGAGCCGGACGCCGCTCGAGGCCAATATGCATCCCTTCATCGCTTGGGACACCGAATTTCCCGGCAAGGCCATCTTGGAAAAGCAGAAGGCCGATGGCGGCCACCAACGGTTGACCGCCATTGAGACGGAAGACCGCCGGGCGCCCCGCTCCGGCTTTGAAGTGTTTGACGGCGACCAGAAGGTAGGGGTGGTGACCTCCGGGGGGTATGGCCCCAGCGTGGGGCATGGTGTCGGCCTGGCCTATCTCGACCCCGGTTACCAAGAGCCAGGGCACGATCTTACGGCGGGTCCCCGCCAGCTTTCCATCAAGACGGTCCAGCTTCCGTTTTACAAGAAGGGCACGGCGCGGAAGTAGGCTGGGACCGTGTGATTATACACGCGGAACTTATTCAAACAGCTGGTCATTCCGGGGAGCGCACATTGGGGGCTGCATGCAGCCCACGGGAGCATCCGGCTGGCAAACATGTTGACTTGACTTAGAAGGAGCGCGCAACCTCATGAATCCGGAACACCTCAAGTACACCAAGGAGCACGAGTGGATCGGGGAGATGGACGGCGTCCATGCCGTGGGCATAACCACCCACGCCCAGGAACAGTTGGGGGACATCACCTTCGTGGAGCTTCCGGTTGTTGACACGGAGGTGAAGGCCGGGACCCCCGTGGTGACCATCGAATCGGTCAAGGCCGCCAGCGATGTGTATGCGCCCGCGGCGGGCACGGTGTGCGCCGTGAACGACGATCTCGAAGGTCAGCCGGAGCTGGTTAATCAGAGCCCGTACGAGGATGGCTGGCTCTTCAAATTGGAGGGCGTGGACGCCAGCGAGTTGGACAAACTCATGGACGCCGCGGCCTATAAAGCGTATCTAAAGGAGCTGGACGACGCATGAATTGGGCGCCCACCACCCCCGAAGAGCGCGAGGAGATGCTCGCGGCCATTGGCGTGAAATCCGTGGATGAGCTATTTGACGTCATTCCCGAGGAATTGCGGCTGCGCTCGTGGAACATCCCGGACGGCCTGTCTGAAATGCGCACGCGTCAAGTGCTGGCGGACATGGCGGCCGGTAACGATGTGGATCGCGTCTGTTTTCTCGGCGGCGGATATTATGACCACTTTATCCCCGCCGCCGTGGACGCCTTATCGGGCCGCGCTGAGTTCTACACGGCTTATACCCCGTATCAACCGGAATGCGCGCAAGGCACGCTTCAGAGCATCTATGAATATCAATCCGCCATTTGCCGGCTGACCAACATGGAGTACGCCAACGCTTCGTTGTACGATGGGGCGACGGC
>SKRY01000340.1 GCA_007118235.1 Candidatus Hydrogenedentota bacterium
CGGGTTGATGCTTAGGAAGGTTGACGCGTGCTGTCAGAGATCGACATCGCTATGATGCTGGATGAGCGCCTCAAGGCGGCCGGCGAGGCGCGCTAGCACGTCGACGAGTTCACGGCCTTCCTCCTCCCTGTCGGTGGTGAGACGCTCCAATTCGGCCGCAAAGGAGAAGGCGGCTTGGAGGGCGAACGCTTGGGTATTGATGCGGGAACTGGCGGCCTCTATCTCGCGAAACCGTTCGGTCACCTTATCGGCAATATGGGCCGTGTAGGCTTCATCCCTAATCAGCGGCAACTCGACAAAGGTTCCGGCGATTTTCGTTCGGACGGTTTGCTGGGTCATGGTCCGAGATAACGGGCTAGGGTTTTGGTCCGTTCGAGCACGTGTTCGAGGCCGTGCTTGGCCTCGCGGTTGCGTTCCATGATCCGCTGATAAGCGGCCTCGAGCGTGTCATAATCTTCCTGGGCTCGGCGGTACGCGTTCTTTTCGCGCTCCACGCGCCAAAGCTCCTTTTGAAGGATCTGCTTTTCTCGCGCGAGCCGCCCCTCGCTCTCGGCCAAGTTATCGAGCACGGCCTCCAGACCGCTCACGGCGGCCTCCAGACGGTCGACCTGGGCTCGAACAAACGGGTTCATCGCAACGCGGCGCCAAGGCGTTCCTGGAGCTGAGCCACGATACGATCCCAGACAGCTTGAGTGTCGTTACTGCTCAGCGTCTTTTCGTGCGACTGAAATACAAGGTTCAACGCCAAACTCTTCTTATCCGCTGGAATGCGGTCGCCAGTGTATACGTCAAAGAGCTGCACATCCTTAAGCAGTTCTCCCCCATTTTCCCACACCACGGAGATGACGTCTCCCGCCGGAAGGCCGCGCGGAACAAGAATGGCCATGTCCCGCAGATACGGCGGATACGGCGGAGAAGGACGGTACTGTGGGGGGCTCTGTGGGATGGCGAGCAACACGTCGAGATCAAACTCGGCCACAAAGACATCCGCATCGATCTCATAGGCGCGGCTAGCGCCAGGCGCTACCTGGCCGAACGAGCCCACGGATTTGTCGCCGGCAAGGATCTCGGCGGCCTGGCCGGAAAGAAACGTGGGTTGGCGCGTTTCCCGGAAGGTGGATTGAAGGCCGAAATACTCCAGAATAGCTTCCACGTACCCCTTCATATCGTAGAAGTCCGTATCGGCATCGTCCTCGGACCAGTGGGGCGGCCTCCGGCGGCCAGTGAGCAGAAGCCCCAGGTGCGAGTGCTGGCTAGGCAGCGTTTGATTGTCACGCGGAAAATAGACCGGTCCCATCTCGAACAAGGCTTGGTCATCAACTCCATGGTTAAGGTTATGGGCGCAAGTCCGCAGGAGTCCGGGCAACAGGGAGGTTCGCATGGCGCTATGCTTCTCCGACAACGGATTCATCAGCGTGACCATCTCCCCCGCGCCGCCATTGAGTCCAGCCGCTTGGGTGTCCTCTGGATTGCCGAAGGCCAAGGTAATGCATTCCGTGTAGCCCAGCCCCACCACGAATTCACGCAACCGGCGGAGCCGCATTTCCTCAGGCGCCAAGTCCTCCCCCCGGCGCGCGATCTTCGGGATTTCCGGTTCAATGGCGCCGTAGCCGTGAAGACGGGCCACCTCCTCGATGAGATCCGCTTCCTCCTTGACATCGTGGCGCCATGTCGGCACCCTGAAGGTGGATGCCGTCGATGTCTCCTCCACGGTCTCGAACCCGAGATTCTGAATGAACTTTGATTGCCGATGCGGCGGCACTTCGTCTCCCAACACCTCGTTCGTGCGCAGATACCGCAACGTCACCTGCCGCGGCCGCTCCGGATGCGGGTATTCGTCAAGCACCCCTTCCAGCACGTCGGTGTCGGCGTACTCGCGCATGAGGGCGGCGGCGGTGTCCAACGCGTACCGCGCCATGGCGGGATCGGCCCCTCGCTGAAAACGCTGGCTAGCCTCGGTAATAAGTCCCAGCGAGCGGGAGCCATGCCGGATGAAGCGGGGATTGAAGACCGCGCTCTCAAGGAAGATGTTTCGGGTGTTCTCCCCCACCTCCGTGTTTTCGCCGCCCATGATTCCGGCCACGGCGATCGGCTGCTTGGCGTCGGCGATAATCAGCACATCCCGGTCCAGTTTCCGTTGCACGCCATCCAGGGTGCGAATGGACTCGCCATCCTCGGCGCGCCGGACGATGATACGCTTTTCGGCCAAGGTGTCCAGGTCGAAGGCATGCAGCGGATGCCCCGTCTCTATGAGGACGTAGTTCGTGATATCCACGACGTTGTTGATGGCTCGCACGCCCGCCGCATGAAGCCGGGCCTTCATCCATGCCGGGGACTCCCCCACTTCGGCCTCCACCAGGATCCGGCCAGCGTAACGCGGACAGAGTTCCCCGTCGTCAATCGTGACCGATGACACGTCCGCGGCCTGTTGCCGCTCGGAAGTGATGAGATGGATGTCGGGCAGTTCAAGCTCCTCGCCGAGAGACGCGCTAAGCTCCCGCGCGACGCCGATGACTCCCGCCCAATCCCCGCGATTGGGGGTCACCTCGATTTCGAAGACGACATCATCCAGTTCCAAGAGTGAAACAATATCTGTTCCAATTGAAACATCTTCCGGCAGGATGAGCAGCCCTCCCGCATCCTCGCCGATGCCAAGTTCCGTTTCCGAGCACATCATGCCTTGGGATTCAACGCCGCGCATCTTGCGCCGCCCGATCTTGAAGCCGCCAGGCAGCACGGCCCCATCCACGGCCGTGGGGACCTTGTCCCCCACCTTCATGTTGGCCGCGCCACAGATAATTTGCAGCGGCTGGCCGTCCCCCACATCGGTCTGGCACACCGTGAGCTTGTCCGCGTTTGGGTGCGGCTCAATGGAGCGGATTTGACCAACCCGCACGTTCTTAATGTCTTGTCCCAACCGCTCCACGGACTCTATTTCGAGACCAAGCATGGTAAGGTGATCGGCGAGTTGCTCGGGGGACAGATCGAAATCCACGAACTCCCGCAGCCAATTCAGGGAAACACGCATATTAGAACTGCTCCAGAAATCTCAGATCGTTTTCGTAAAGATGGTGAATGCTATCAATGCTATGCTTGAGCAAGGCGATGCGGTCCACTCCCATTCCAAAAGCGAATCCGGTCACGTCCTCCACATCATAGCCAGCGTACCGGAACACCTGGGGATGAACCATGCCGCAGCCCAGTATTTCGAGCCAGCCCTGGTGCTTGCACAAGCGGCATCCCTGGCCCCCGCACACGGTGCAACTAATATCCATCTCGGCGGACGGTTCCGTGAACGGAAAATAGTGGGGCCGGAAACGGACCGCTATCCCCTTGCCGAAAAAGCTATGCACAAAATGCATCAGGGCGCCTTTTAGTTCGGCGAAATTGACTCCCTTATCCACCAAAAGGCCCTCAATCTGGAAGAACATGGGGCTGTGGCTAGCGTCGTTATCCACACGGAAGGTTCGCCCGGGGACCACCACGGCCACTGGCGGAGCCGCACTCTCCATGACACGCATCTGCACGGGCGAGGTGTGCGTCCGCAAGACCACGCCATCCTTCACGAAGAAAGTATCGTGGAGATCGCGGGCGGGATGATCCTCCGGGGTGTTCATGCTCTCGAAGTTGTAGTACTCGGTCTCGATATCGGGTCCTGTCGCAGTCTGAAATCCCATACCCGAAAAGATATCCACGATCTCCTCGATTACCTGAGAGATCAAATGCTTATGGCCAAGCCGGGGCCTGCGGCCGGGCAAGGTGAGATCGGCTCTATTCCGGCTTGCGTGCTCCTCAAGTTCCTTGGCTTCGAGATCCTTCTTGCGCTTCTCGAGGGCGGTGGCGACGGCCTCCTTGATCTCGTTGGCCGCCTGCCCCATCGCCTTACGCTCCTCGGGCGCGACCTGGCTCAGGCCGCGCAGAATCTGTGTGAGTTCGCCTTTTCGCCCCAAGTACTTAACGCGCGTCTGTTCCAATGCCTCGCTCTCGGCGGAGTGCGCAATTTCCTCGAGTGCTTGTTGACGAATGGTTTCTAGTCGTTCCTTCATGCAGACCTTTCTACGTGAGGTAATAACGATAGCGCTGTCACCGGCGCCGATGGACGTTGTCCCAACGGGGATGTTACCGGAACAACGCCGTCCCTATACGCACCTGTGTGGCCCCCTCTTCGATAGCCACTTCAAAATCGTTGGACATGCCCATGGAGCGTTCGGGTAGCCCAAGGTCCTCGGCCAACTCCCGGAGCCGCGCAAACACGGGCCGCACATCCTCCGGTTCATCGGCCAACGGGGCCATGGTCATCACGCCTTCCACCGACAGGCGATCCAAAGACCGGATCGCCGCCAACACTCCCTCCACTTTTCCGGGAACGAGACCGTGTTTGGTGGATTCGCCCGACACATTGACTTCCAACAAGACACGAAGCTGGCGATCGTGTTCCTCGCACCGGCGTTGAAGCGTTTCGGCCAATTTGAGGCGGTCAATGGAATCCACCCAATCAAAGAGCCCCACCACTTCGCGGGCCTTGCGGCGCTGAAGATTGCCGACCATGTGCCACTCGGCGAAGTCCCGGGGGGCCCTGGTTTGTTTCTCCGGCACGCCCGGAAGGCGGTTCTCACCAAAGGCCCGCACTCCACACGCGTACAGGGCCTCCACCTGGCTTGGCCCGACACTCTTGGTGATCGCGATCAGCTCTATGTCGCTGGGATCCCGGCCAACACGGTTCGCCGCCGCCGCGATTCGTTTGCGAATAGCGGCAACGTTGCGTTCGATATGGGTAAAGGCTTGAAGGCCCACGAAATGCACCTCGAATCAATGACACTGCCTTATGGTACTGTGCATGGAACGCGGATTCAAGCGGCGGCGCGATCGGGTTAGTGCGGGATGGGTCTCTGGCCAACGGTTACTTGGTCCGGGACGGTGGACAATGCGTGTGAGAATGGGGCATCATCTTGCATAAGCTTAACACAGGAAGGAGGAACTCGTGAACACACTATGCAAGAAGTTTCCGGCAATAACCTTGGCCACCCTTGGCGCCGCCCTGCTCTTGATGTTGCCCGCGTGTGATCCTGCTAGTTCTCCGGAGGCGTCTCGGGAGGCAGAGGAACGGGCGGCGGCCCCCAACGGGCAGGAGCAATATATCCCCGGCGCCGAAGAAGAAGCCGAAGAGAGGATCGTCGAACCGCGCCACGGCGGCGTGCTCACCGAGTTGGGAGACGGCGACGCATACATCGAATTCGTACTCGACCCCGAAGCGGGTTGGGTGAGCGCATATGTCTTGGATAGCAGCGCGCGGGAACGGGTACGGCTTACAACGGAGCAGATCGGGGTTATCTTCACGATGCACGGCGACGACATCCCCGCGGAGGAGCGGACATTCTCCCGGGCATTGCAGCCCGTGGAAAGCGCCCTGACGGGCGAAACGGCTGGCGATACCGCTCACTTTGAAACGCGGCACGAGCGGTTCCGGGAGGCTGAGGGCTTTGACGCAATCGTTCCCACCATAAGGGTCAAGGATGTCGAATACACCAACGTGAGCATCCAATACCGTACAGAACAGGATTGATGGCGGGACAAAAACGATAAGGCGGGCGCCTGAAACCAATCATGGCGGTTTCGGAAGAAGTGGTGCCGGGAGCGAGACTCGAACTCGCAAGCCCTTGAAAGGGCACTAGGTCCTTAGCCTAGCGCGTATGCCAATTCCGCCATCCCGGCACGCGTTTCTCAATCACTGCGCCCGTATTGTACGGATCAGCGGCCGGTTTTTCAACCCCCAATCCAGACTCCACGAGGATCCGTTCGCAAGCACGAATGGACTCGCGCGGTATTCCTTCCGGGAGCCGGCCGCTGCCCTTGTGTAAAGGCCCACGAAACTTCTTGGCGCTCCCACGGATTAACCCTATTGTAGGTAGGAACACTGGATTTCCCAACGCCGGGTAACGTTGCGGCGCCCCACGGTTAAGTCCCCGTGCGCCATTATTCAGGGGGATTGAATCGCGCTACTGAAAGCAAACGCCGCTGATATACCGGAAGGATGAGTTAAACATAGTGATAAAACAATGCTCTCGTTACGCGCTCCGAGTAGTCTGCTGTAGTCTTACGCTGCTCTTTGTGGTGGGGCTGACTGGCTGCGCCACAGTGCCCAATGAAACCGAGGCGGAAACCGCCGAAGGCCCTGCCAACAGAGGGGACGGCCGGGTCACGTACAGCTCCGTGAATGCCCGGCTGGGACAAGTTGTCCGCCGCGCGGGCGAGGCCGGTGGGAGCGTCGTTCTCATGGGAGGGCTGGAGGAGGAACCGATGGGCGAAGTGAACTTCAGCCAAGCCCAGCCTCAAGCAGTCGTGACTCAGCTCTCGGAAGCGGCGAATCTGGCTGTTCAGGTCACGCCACACTACTATTTCCTATTCCCGGCCGAGTACGAGGCGCTCACCAATGTGAGTCTGGAAGGACGGCTTCATCAGACCCATGCGGGCATCGAAACCGAGATTGCCTTCGGCGCGGGAACCCCGCTCTTCATGGGGCTAGCCTGGATCAGCCAAGCCACCGGCGTTACGATTGTGGCGGATAACGAGGTGGCCGAGGCGCGCAGCGGCGAGATCGCGCTGGGCGGCATGCCTCTTCCCACCGCGCTTGAGGCCCTCTTGAAGTCCGCCCGTGTCATTCAATGCGAGGTGGACAGCACGGAGGACTACATCTTCCTGTACTCCGGCGTTCAAGGTCATCAGACCGACATGCTGCTAAACCGGCCGGCCCTGGACCAGCATCAAGAGGCCATGCTCGAACAACGGGTGACCGTCTACTTGCCGGAGCCGCCCACCCGGCCCAACGAGATTCGCATGCTTCCCGGAGCGACGCCCCTGGCTGATGTGCTGCATTCCCTCTCTCAGCAACTGGGCGTACGCGTCGTGGCGGAGCCCGGTCTTGAAGAGCTTCCGGTCAACCCCGCCGTCTTCCGCGACGTGCCCGTGAGCACCGTCATGGATCTCCTCATCCGTCAATGGCTCCGGCCCGAGTACGGTTATCACGCGGCGCACGACCGCTTGGTCATTCGCCGCCGCACGCCAGGCGAACGGTAGCTAGCAAAACTGCGGGCTGAAACAGCCCGCAGTCACAGGGAGAAGGCAATGGCATGGGGGACAAGAAAGACTTAACGCCGTCCGGGCTTGACAAGCTTCCGGCAACTCGTCGCGCAGTTAATCGTGGTTGCCTAGGGTACGCTTTATCTTGTCCATGAACCGCTTGTGCAGCGGATAACTGGATGAATGCGTGGAATCCTCAAACTGTTTGAGGAGTTCCTTCTGTTCCTTGGACAATTTTGTAGGCGTCTCAACTTGCACCCGCACATATTGATCGCCTTTGTGATAGCCGCGCAAATCGGGCAACCCTTGGCCACGAAGCCTGAATGTGGCCCCTGATTGGGTGCCGGCGGGCACCTTTAACTCAGCCTCGCCCTTGAGTGTGGGAACCCGTATGGTTGCGCCCAACGCCGCTTGCGGAAAACTTACGGGGACCTCGCAGATGAGGTCATTGCCGCGGCGTTCAAAAACCTCATGCGGCTCCACTTCCACCAAGATGTAGAGGTCTCCGCGCGGCCCACCCCCATCACCGGCTTCGCCCTCATTGGGCACCCGCAGACGCGATCCGGTGTCCACCCCCGCCGGAATATCCACCGAGATCTCGCGCTCCGCCGCCATCTTGCCATTGCCCTTGCAGCGCTTGCACGGCTTAGACACCACGCGCCCTTGGCCACGGCACTTCGGGCACGTCTGGCTTACGCTGAAGAAACCTTGGGCCCGGCGGATCTGCCCCGCGCCGCCGCAATCCGGGCAGCGTTGCGGCTCGGAACCAGGCGCCGCTCCCGAGCCGTTACACTCGCTGCACGCCTCTCGGCGATTGACATGTATCTCTTTCTTCGACCCGAACGCGGCGTCCCGAAGGGAAACCCGTACGCGCACTTCCAGGTCCCTGCCCCGAGCGGGGCCGCCCCGCCTCCGTCCCGCGCCGCCGCGGCCGAAGAGCACATCAAAGAGATCCTCGAACGGCTCACCCTCGCCAAAGTCCGCACTCTGGCCTCCAAATCCGCCAAAGCCCGCGAAATCGCGCGGGTCAAAACCGGCCGATCCGCCTCCGGCTCCGAAGGGATTGCCCCCCTCGCCAAAGCGGTCGTAGTCCGCTCGCTTCTTCGGGTTCTTGAGGACGTCGTAGGCCTCGTTGATTTCCTTGAGCTTGTCCTCGTCTTCCTTATTCCCGCCGGTCTTGTCGGGATGGTACCTGTGGGCCAGCTTCAAGTAGGCCTTCCGTATATCCTCTGGCGAGGCGTCTCTGGATACACCCAGAATCTCGTAGTAATCTTTTTGCTTAGGCATCCGCTCCGCCTACGGCTTCCGGTTGGCCCGGGCGACCCCAGAAGGACCCGCCCGGGCGCCTGCGGCTATTTCTCTTCCTGATCTTCGTCCACAACGGTGAAATCAGCGTCAATCGGGCCGTCGCCGCCGGATTCAGCATCCGCGCCTCCGTGCTGATGGCCATCTCCGCCAGACGCCTCGGAGGTTTCCGCGTTCGCGGCCGCCGCGGCATACATGGCCTCGGCCAACTTATGCGACGTGCTCTGCACCTTTTCCATGGCCGACTGGATGGCTTGCTTGTCCTCGCCATCCTTCACGCCCCGCAGTTCCTCAAGGGCTTCCTCCAAGGCTTGCTTGTCTTGGGCATCCATCTTGTCCCCGTTTTCCTTCAGGGACTTTTCGGTCGAATACAGGAGCTGATCGGCGTTGTTCCGGACTTCGATGAGTTCACGCCGCTCCTTGTCTTCCTCCTCATGCTCCTGCGCTTCCTTGACCATCTTCTGGATTTCGTCCTCGCTCAAGCCGCTGGAGGATTCAATGCGGATCTTCTGCTCCTTGTTGGTGGCCAAGTCCTTGGCCGACACGTGCAGAATACCGTTGGCGTCTATGTCAAACGTCACCTCGACTTGTGGAACGCCCCGTGGCGCCGGGGGTATGCCCATCAACTCGAAGGTGCCCAAGCTGCGGTTATCCCTGGCGAGTTCCCTTTCGCCTTGCAACACGTGGATGGTCACCGCCGTCTGATTATCCGCGGCCGTCGAGAAGATCTGCCGCTTGGTGACCGGGATCGTCGTGTTACGCTCAATGAGCTTGGTGCACACGCCGCCCAGGGTCTCGATGCCCAGCGACAAGGGCGTGACGTCAAGCAAGAGCACGTCCTTCACATCGCCCGACAGCACGCCGCCCTGGATGGCCGCGCCGATGGCCACGACCTCGTCCGGGTTGACGCCCCGATGGGGATCCCGGCCAAACAGCTCCTTCACCAACTCGATGACCGCGGGCATGCGGGTCTGACCGCCCACCAAGATGACCTCGTCAATGTCGCTCTTGGACAAACCGGCGTCTTCAAGCGCTTGCTGACACGGTCCCTTGGTGCGTTGCAGCAAGTCATCGCAAAGCTGCTCGACCTTGGCTCGTGTCAGCGTGTAGTTCATGTGTTTTGGTCCCGCGGAATCGGCGGTGATGAAGGGCAGATTCACATCGGTCTGCATCGTGGTCGAAAGCTCGCACTTCGCTTTCTCCGCCGCTTCCTTCAAACGCTGCAAGGCCATGGGATCCTTCCGGAGATCAATGCCTTGGTCCTTCATGAACGAATCGGCAAGCCAATCAATGATGCGCTGGTCAAAGTCGTCGCCACCCAGATGGCCGTCGCCTTGGCTGGCCAATACCTCAAAGCTATCATCGCCAATCGACAATAGCGAAATATCGAACGTGCCGCCGCCCAAGTCATAGACGGCCACCTTCTCGTCCTTCTTCCGGTCCAGGCCATAGGCCAGCGCCGCCGCCGTGGGCTCGTTGATGATGCGCAACACCTCAAGACCCGCGATACGGCCGGCGTCCTTGGTGGCTTGACGCTGGGAGTCATTGAAATACGCTGGCACGGTAATAACGGCCTGCGTCACTTCCTCCCCAAGATAGTTCTCGGCGGTTTCCTTCATCTTCTGAAGGATCATGGCCGATATCTCCGGCGGACGATAGGTGCGGCCTTGAACCTCGATCTCGCAATCGCCGTTCTGGGCTTGACGCACGGCGTACGGAACGATGCGCTCCTCCTCGCTCACTTCGTTGTAGCGCCGTCCCATGAAGCGCTTGATTGAGAAGATCGTGTTGTTGGGATTGGTTATCGCCTGGCGCTTGGCGACTCCGCCCACCAGCCGTTCTCCGTCCTTGGTGAAAGCCACGACGGACGGCGTGGTCCGATTGCCCTCGGCATTGGCGATAACATTTCCGTCATCACCCTCCATGACCGCGACGCAGGAGTTGGTCGTGCCAAGGTCAATTCCAATTACTTTACCCATGGTTATCTATACCTCCATGCACATTATCGATGCGGCGAGCGTGGTTAAATGAAAATCAACTCATGTATTGTTTCGAACCGATCTCAACAAGCCCAAGAACGGTCACGCGGCCAGCCCACGCCGAACCCATTCCGGAAAAACCATTACCCGTGGCCTACGGCTCGCAGTCGTCCGCTGAACCATTGGAGCCCTCCGGTTGTTCCGTTTGGGTTTCGCGAACGGATTCTTGCGGCTTATCATCCTCCGGCGGGATTCCCTGGCTCACCACCACCTTGGCCGGCCGTATGACCCGCCCCGCCAAGCTGTACCCCGTCTGAAAAGTCCGCAGCACATGGCCATCGGGAATCTCGTTGGACGGGGCTTGCATGAGCGCTTCATGCACGTTGGGATCAAAGGGAACCCGCTTGCTTTCAATCTTTTCCAAGCCATGACGGCCCAAGACTTCGTGCATCTGATTGTAAACCATCCGCACACCCTCTGTCAGTCCCTCGCCGCTCTCACCCGCGTGCTCAATAGCAAGTTCCAGGTTGTCTAATACCGGCAAGAGGTCCTGAAGCAGGTTCTCCGTGGCCATCTTCTTATTCTGCTCGGTTTCCCGCGCGAGACGTTTGCGATAGTTGTCGAAGTCCGCGCGCGTGCGAAGGGCTTGATCCTTGAGCCGCTCACGTTCTTCGCGGAGAGCCTCCACTTCCTCCTCCAGGGCCTGTTTCTGGGCCAGAAGGGTGGAGTAATCGTCGTCTTCTCCGACGGAGAAGCCATCGTCCTCAACGGGCTCCCCCCGGATGTACTCCGTGTCATCGGCCAAGGGAGCATTCCCGAAGCCGCCCGGCGTTGGGGCCCCGGCATCATCGGCCGAGGCTCCGCCATCGTCCGCCGCAGGCTGGGACTCATCAAAAGGTTGCTCCTCTTCACGAGGTTCTTCCTGATTCGTGTTATCTTCCTTGCGATGCTTTCTCATGGGATCCATCATTGCGTATTGAAGTTACGAATGAAAAGGGTCTATTGACGTCCCGGCGTTGATAGCCCCGAAAACGGGCCGCTAACCCGCCAACCGGGTCAAAAGCCGGCTGAGGGAACCGGCCGTGTAACCCACCACGGGGGTTATACGCCAGTACGGCATACGGCGCGGACCAACCACCCCGAGAATACCCACCGTTTGGCCCCCCACCATGTAGGGGGAAGCCACCACGCTGATCTCCTCCATACCCTCCGGCTCCATTTCGGAACCGAGCACCACGGAAAAGCGAGGCGGGTCGTCCGTGAGCAAACGGGCGCGCAGCAGTTCGATGAGATGGTCTCTGCGTTCCAGCAACGTGAAGATGGCGCGCGCCTTGCTCACATCGTGAAACTCCGGCTGCTCGAATAACTGGATGGTCCCTTCCAGAAACACTTGCGCCGAACGGTGGGGCGGCATCAGCCCGAGGACACGCACCGCGGCTTCCGCTAGGCGGCGTTCCTCGTCTTGAGACGTTTCGAGCCGGCGGCTTATCGCCCGCCCCATTTGCTCGAACGTTACCCCTTCGCCTTGTTCGTTGAGAAACTGGTTCAGCTTCTCAAGGTTGTCGCGGGGCAACGGCTCATCCAGCGCGATCAACATAGTGCGCACGCCGCCATAATTGTCCGCCACCACCATGGCCACCCGCGAATCGGTGATCGGGGCCAGCTCCACGTGCCGTATGACGGCGTTCGTATCGTCTGGCGCCTCCACGATGCCCGGGTGATGGGAAATCAACGCCAACAGCTGGCTCGTGTGACGAATGATCTCCTGCGCATCCTTGACCATTTGGGACAACTCGGTGTCGATTTGGTCCCGTTCTTCCGGTGAGGGCGGCTGCACCGGCATCAGATGATTCAGATAATATCGGTAGCCGCGATCCGTGGGAACGCGGCCCGAACTCGTGTGGAGCTGCTCAAGATAGCCTTGCTCCTCCAAATCCGCCATCACATTGCGCACGGTCGCGGCGCTGACGCCAAGCCCATACCGCTTCACAATGGATCGAGAACCCACCGCCTCCGCCGTCGTCACATATGTATGGATGACGGCGTGAAGGATCGTCTCCTCACGCTCGGTAAGCCTAACGCTTTCAGTCATAGCCACCCTCAATTTAGCACTCTCGGCTGTTGAGTGCTAACTATCCCGAGTGTAGCATAGCAACCGGTGGCTGTCAAGAAACCACAGCGCGCCATTCTCCCGGATAATCATCCGCGGCCCGATGAGACGGCCGTTATGTAACACCACAGCGAGTTGCAGAAGTCCTCTCGCGGCGGATGGGTCTTGGTGACAATGGCTGGATAGTGCTCCGAATACTCGGTATTGTAATCGATTTTGCCGAGAAAACAGGCCTCGGATACACTTCTGCAAGTCGCTCATCAGATTAAGATTAGAGCAAGATTGCCAAGCGATTTCCCGACAGCCTTTTGAGGGCAGCATGTCAAATCTGCTACAGTACCTCAGGGTTGTAACACTGACTTCCGAAGCGAAAAGACGCCCGGAGCTGGGCAATAAAAGAAGGGACAACTGCCATGCCAAGAATACTTGCGTTGTTAAGCGTGCTCGGCCTCGCCCTGAGCCCCATGGCGGGCGCGGAGTTCGCCTATGAAGATGACGGGACCACGCTGTGGATCACGGAGGCCGGAGAACCGGTCCTGGGCTACAACCACGGCGCGATTGAGCCAGAGGACGCGGACGCCGAGTTTCAGGAACGGTACCGCCGTTCAAGTTACATCCATCCCTTGTTTGGGCTGGATGGCGATGTACTGACCGAGGATTTCCCCGATGATCATCCGCATCACCGCGGCGTTTTCTGGAGTTGGCCCGGCGTGCAATTCGGGGATCGCCCCCTGGACGTCTGGCACTTGGACGGGGTGCGTCAGCTCTTCGAGGAATGGGTGGAAACGGAGGTGCGCACGGACAGCGTTCACGTGCACGTACGTAACGGCTGGCGGCTTACGGATGAAGACGAGCCGTTCGTTCGAGAGGATGTCCGCTTCACGGTCCGTTCCGCGGATGATATCGGCCGCGCCATCGATTTCGACCTCACATTCACCAACGTCTCGGAAGAAGATGTCGCATTGGCGGGCGGATACGGCGGATTCAACGTCCGGCCTGACAGCACCCGGCCCGATCAACAGCTTGCCGGCGCTCCAGGACTCTTGGAAGACAGCAACAACGCGGACACGCCCTGGGCCGATTATTCATCCCGGATCGAAGCGGATGGCCCCTATTCGGGGACCAGCATCTTCCAGCATCCGGCCAATCCCGACTATCCCCATGACGGCTGGACGCTGCGGCACTACGGTTTCCTAGGTCAGGCGTGGCCGCAAGACGATCCGTATGTGCTTGAGCCCGGGGACGCGGTAACCTTGAGATACCAACTCTATATCCATCGGGGTGACGCGGAGGAAGGCGAGGTGGCGGAACGTTTCGAGGCCTATCTTAGCGATCGCCTGAGCGACTGACGGCGGGGCAATCCACCCACACCGCCAAAAGCTCAGCCTATACACTTAATCCCTACGGCAGCGCCGGGGGCTTCACGAGGAGTTGATCTGCGTCATTGACGGTCCCTCCTTCGGAGTGAAGGTCCCCGGCGCGCCGTGGGATTCGTTTGGGCGACAGACCTGCCATTCAGTCCGAGAACTCGTCCAGAAAATCCTGATAACGTTCCAGCAACGCATCCTCATCCAGCGTATCGACAATGACGCGCACCACCGTGTTTGCGCTCTCGCCCGCTTCAATGGTGCGGCCGAACAGCGAGAGGTACATTGAGTAATGCGCCTCCCCGCGTTCGGGAGTGAACAGGGCGAAACAGTCCTCGGGCTGGGCCATCATCGCGACGGTCAAGTCCGAATCCTCGGCGCGCCGGTAAATCAGCGCTCCGGCGAAATCTGGGCGAACAGCCCAGTCCACGGGGCTTGGAGGAATCTCCCAGCGGCCATCTTGCACTATGGCCAACGCCTCCCCATCCCGCGGAAACACCTGCCACAGGCCATCTTCCTGCTCGGCGGTGATAAAGCCGGTCTCCTCGTCCCCTATCTGCGCATACACCGATGACGCCGGAAAGGCGGAGGACAGATACGAGGCCAGAAACACCTCGAAATCGGGCAAATCCGCTTCGGCCTCGACGGTGGTCTCTAAATCGAACGTACCGGGCGCAACCCAGCGGTAAATGCCGGTTAAAGCAAAGGGCTGGTCTTCCGTGGCGGGCCAATGGACGCGCACGGTATCGGGCGTCTCAAGGGATGTCTCGCTCGATAGCACGCGCAGGTCATCGTAACGCTGGTTCGTGGTGAACACGCGATAGAAATTGCCTATGCCATACGCGGCGCCTGTCAATGAGACGCAGCTGGGCGCGTGCTGCAGGGGATGCAGACCGTAGGAGCGTCCGTCTTCCCCGAGCGTCCCATGCAATGTCTCTGTCTCGACATGGTATTCGCCAGGCGTCTCGCCTTGGGTGAAGATCGACGCCTCCACGTTATCTTCTTCCGCATGGGCTACGCCGTTTC
>SKRY01000464.1 GCA_007118235.1 Candidatus Hydrogenedentota bacterium
CCAGCCGGGCGGAGATAGCGGCGCTGGCGCCCGTGGTTGTCGCTCAAGCCGAGGCGAACGATGGGACGGCGGTGGGGTGTCTGCACGTTCAAGCGTGGAGCCTGGTGAATCTTGTCGTGATGGGCCGGGATCGAGGCCATCTGCCGCACGGCGCCCCCGTGTTTCTTCACGGCGGCCTGTTCCACAACCTTCCGGCGTACACCGAGTTTTTCACGGGCATTCTTGGCGCCCAATGGTCTGGATGCGCCGTCCGGCACACGTCCATTCGGGGGCCGGAAGCCGTGTTGGAGAGCTTGCGGGCCGAGCCAGCGCCAGCGTGGACGTCCGTGCGCGAACCCAAGGAAACAGAGGGCGCTTCCGTCCAACCGAGCCCCACGGAAGCCCTTGCGCCAACCATCCCCATTGACCGCCTCGAACCCAGGGCGATCGCCGAGACCATGCACGAGGCGGACCGGCGGGCGGTCGAGGCCGTGAGCCCCGTGTTGCCTGTTATCGCCGAAGTGATGGAGCGCGCGGGGGAGGCCATCCGCGAGGGGGGGCGCATCATCTACATGGGCGCGGGGACCAGTGGCCGGCTTGGCGTGCTTGATGCGTCCGAGTGTCCGCCCACCTTCGGCGTGGCGCCGGAGCGCGTCGTGGCGCTGATGGCGGGGGGCGAGCGCGCCTTGCGGGACAGCATCGAAGGAAGCGAGGACGAGGAGGAGCAAGGAGTCCGCGATCTTGACACGCTTGAGCCTAACGCGGCCGACATGGTCATCGGCATTGCGGCCTCTGGAACAACGCCCTATGTCCACGCCGGTCTCCGCCGCGCCAAGGAATGCGGAGCGCGGACGGCGTTGGTGTGCTGCAACCCGGCCGTGCGAGAAGGCGCGGACCATATCATCGCGGCATGCACCGGCCCCGAAGTGGTGGCGGGATCAACGCGCCTCAAGGCGGGTACGGCCACGAAGCTCATCCTCAACATGATCTCGACGGGCGCCATGACCCGCGCGGGCTATGTTTTCGAAGGCCGGATGGTCCGAATGCGGCCGGTGAACGCCAAGCTTCGGCGCCGCGCCGTGCTCATTGTCCGCGAGCTTGCCGATTGCCCGGAAGCCGAAGCTGAGCGCCTGCTCCAAGAGGCCGGTAACGACATCGCCGCCGCGCTGCTCATGGCCCTCAGGCGAGTGGATGCTCCAACGGCCCGCAAACGGCTAGAGGCGCACGGCTACTCCCTCCGCGAAGCTCTCGAAGAATCGTAAGCCTACGCCCGCGCCCCGGGGCTTCATTCCGGCGGGCTAAAACCCCGGGGTCGGGCGAGGCGCTGTTTCCTAGTAAAGCAGTTCGGCCCAGCGGCCGCCCGCCTTAAGTTCGGCCTTGCGCCGTTCCCACTTATCCTTTGACCCGGCGATGTTGGCGCCAGCCTGGTCCAGAAGCTCCGCCACTTGCTCGTGACCCGCGACATACACATGTGTGTCGGGATGGCACATCATATCCCAGACCTCGGTGGCGTTTTCCTCAATGGCCTGGTCGATGGCGGCGGGCGCCTCGAACGCGGGGCGGGGGCTGACCGCCTCGAAGGCCTTGAAGGTGAGTTCATCGTAGTAATGGGCGAAATCGTTTTTCTTGTCGTTCATGTAGAGCATTTCCAGGCCGGTCTTCGCGCCGTAAAATAGCCGCACCTTGCCTTTCCATCCGCCGCGCGTCCCATAAATGTGCTTGACGAACGCGCGGAACGGGGCAATACCCGTGCCCAGACCCACCATCAGCATGGGGGCCGTCTCATCCTCGGGCGGCGTGAAGGGCGTCGGATACGGTCCCGCGATGGTGATGGCATCGCCGGGCTGCCGGTCGCAGAGGTAGTTCGACGCCTTGCCTGGGTAGCGTTCCCCGCTGAACTCGTCAATGTAAAAACAGCGTTTGACGCACAGGGTCACCGTGGTCTTTCCGCTGGGACTCTTCCCATCTTCCGCGATGGTGTACAACCGCATGTGCTGGGGGTTGCCGAATTCGTGAGGCCCCGGCACGAACACCGCCACGCTCTGGCCGATCTCGTAGCTGAAATCGTTCTTATCGATTTCAAGTTCAATTTCCCGCACTTCTTCGTCCGAGGTCTCGGCCGTAATCCGTTCGTTCCTCAACACCGCGCCGGTGAATGTCGCCGTGGTCTCTAGATCTTGCAGCCGCGCCATGCTCTCTCGTCCTCCATGGTCCGTGTTCTTGGGTTGGAAAGTAACTCTACAAGGAATCGTTATTGAAAGGAGAGGAAACACCCCTCTTGGGTATCCCCCCTTGGGTATCCTTCAAAAGACGGGAAACACGCTCCCCTTCCCCCTTCTCAATGAAGATATCGTTGCCCCATGCGCTCTATATTACAACGTATGAGTTCCGGACACAACATCCGGCCCCGGCCCTTTCCCCTCAATTCGCACCGCCGGAGTCTCACCGGCGCTAAGTTCCCCATTGGAGAGGGCCAGGGCATGTTCCCTGCCATCAAAGCCAATCGCCTCGCACGGCGATGTCGAGCATGGTGTTGGCCTCGTCATCGCCGGGGAAGGTCTCGGATTCGGGATCCCATTCGAGCTTCCGGCCCAGCCGCACGGCGATGAGCCCAATCTGACACACCGTCATCGTGCGGTGGCCCACCTCGGCGGATTGCAGGGTTTCGCCGCCCGTCTTGATGGCGTGAAGGAAATCCTCCTTGTCCCCCATGGTGTCCGAGAGGTCGAGTTGGTCCGGGCCGGGTTCTTCATCAAGGATGGCGGGGTCGCTGGCCTCGATGGACCTGTCCCCATAGTCCACCCGGAGCCAGCCCTGGGAGCCTTGGAACTCGATGCTGGGCCGCTGGTTCATTTCGTATTCCAAGGTCACTCCATTGGCGTATTCGTAGTGAAGCTTGAACTCTACGAGCGTGTTCCACAACCCCTCGGAGAACTCACCAGTCCCCTCGACGCTCACGGGGCCGGTGTGGTCGGCATCATTACCCCATTGGGCGATGTCGTTGAGGTGAGCGCCCCAGTTCGAGATCATCCCCTCACAATAGTCCGAAATGCGCATCCATCCCGGACGGCCGCGCAGGTCTTCGAGGGGATGGACCCGGTGCTCGGTGTACGGCGCGCCCGGGGCAGGGCCAAGCCAAAGCGCATAGTTGAGTTCCTCGGGAACGGGCATCGGCGGCGGCCAGCCCACGGACTCGGGCTCGGAAGGCACATGGCTGATCATGTGTTCGAGGTCGCCGATGTAGCCGTTCCGGACTAGCTCCACCGCCTTCCACATGGGCCGGAGAGAGCGGAATTCGCTGTCGTTTCGCGTGACCACCCCGGCTTCCCTGGCCGCATCGGCCAACATACGGCCCTGCTTGATGGAGAGGGAAATGGGCTTCTCGATGCAGGCGTGCTTGCCCGCCCGGACGGCGTGAATCCCCATGGGCACGTGCCAATGATCGGGCGTCGATATCATGACCGCGTCAATATCGTCCCGCTCGAGGATCTCCCGGAAGTCCTCGTGAACGTCGCAGCCGTTGTAGGCGCCGTTGTCATTGTCCTCCGCGTAATGCGCCTCTATCCGTTCGCGGTTCTGATCGGCCCGCCATCGATCGACGTCGCACACCGCCAGGATTTGCGCGCCGGGCGAATTGAGGAACTGCCGCGTGTTTACATTCACCTCTTGCCGGCCACAACCAATAATGCCCAACGTGATGCGGTTGCTGGGCGCATTGGCCCCCAGCACTCGCGAGGGTACGATAAGCGGCGCGGCCGCCGCGGCCATGCTGGTCTTCAAGAAATTCCGCCGGGATTGCATGAGAGTCTCCTTGTTTGGTCCATAGCCCCGCCATACGTCATTTCGCCTAGGATAACCCAGCCTCCGGCGTGATGTAAACGCGGCCGGCAAGACGGTTGATTTCCAGAATGCGGCGGCGGTATTCTCAATTGCCGGATGTTCCGTAGCCTGGATGGGAAGGCAAGAGAACGAGGATGCACGGAAAGCATGCAATCCCTCCAGACCCCGGATAGAAAAAGCCGGGCATGGTTTGTTGCGGTATTGATGCGAGTTCGCGGCAAGGGGCGCCGCTCATCGCGTTAACCGCCCGCGCGGTATAGCGCGCGTACGGGGGAGATGGCGTAGGGCGCGTCTCTTCAACTCAGTGGGCTTGAATGGCCCGTGAAAGGAGGATGCAACGATGCGTGCCAATGCAAGTGGTGGGAATAGGCAAAGCAGGCGCGGCGGCTGTCCGTTGATGGGCCGGCGGCAATTCCTTGCCCGCGCGGGACTGGCTGGCGGCGCGGCGCTGGCGTTGAACACGGGCTTGTTTAGCCTTAGCACCCGCAAAGTGATGGGCGCGCCGGTACTTCCCGGCGCGGGGGACGGCCA
>SKRY01000084.1 GCA_007118235.1 Candidatus Hydrogenedentota bacterium
CCAATAGCTCGTCGAAGCCGTCCTCCCGCACGAAACGCTTGCGTTTGCTCTCGCGCATATTGGGGATCGCCGATACGCGCATATGCTGCTCGACAAGCCACGCGATGCGCGCGGTGTCCCGCTTGGGCATACGCAGCCGGTTGCAGATGTCCCGCGCCATTTCGGCGCCCACCTTATCGTGGTGATTGAACCGAATCCGGTCCTCGAAGGTTTGCGTGACGGGTTTGCCCACATCGTGCAGCAACACCCCAAGGGCGAGGGTAGCCGTGCGATGCTCAAGGCGGTCCAGCTCTTGCAGGCAAAGAAGGGTATGTTCGAACACATCTCCCTCGGGATGGAATGCGGGGGGCTGTTCGACGCCCTTCATGGCGCTGATTTCGGGCAACACAGGGCCGAGCAACCCCGTTTCGTCCAGTAGCTGGAACGCGCGGGCCGATGCGCCTTCCGTGAGCATCTTGACTATCTCGTCCCGGATGCGTTCGGCGCTGGTCTTGAGCACGTGAGGCGCCAGCTCCACGATGGCGCGGAAGGTCTCCTCTGCGATGCGATAGCCTAATCGCGCCGCGAACCGCACGGCCCTCAAAAGACGAAGATAGTCCTCGGCGAGCCGTTCTTGGGGCGGTCCGACCGTGCGGATGACGCCCGCCTTGATATCGCGCTGACCGCCCACGTAATCCATGACCTCGTCCCGCATGGGGTCGTAGTACAGTGCGTTCACCGTAAAATCCCGTCGGCGGGCGTCTTCTTCGGGGCCGGTGAATTGCACATGGGAGGGATGACGCCCATCGAGATACGGGCCATCTTGACGGAAAGTCGTTACCTCGAACTCGCCCTCGGGTTCCACAACGAGCTGCGTGCCGAACTCCACCCCTACGGGCACGGTCTTGTCAAAGAGCCGCGCTACTTCCTCCGGGCGTGCGCTGGTCGCGATGTCGTAGTCCTGCGGCGTTTGGTCCAGGAGCAGATCCCGGACGCATCCCCCCGCGAGGAGGGCGCGATGGCCCGCGGCTTC
The DNA here is from genome assembly GCA_007118235.1 of Candidatus Hydrogenedentota bacterium. Taxonomy (GTDB): domain Bacteria; phylum Hydrogenedentota; class Hydrogenedentia; order Hydrogenedentales; family SLHB01; genus SKRY01. The sequence goes on from SKRY01000084.1 coordinate 1,013, forward strand.
CAGTTTTTGGCAGATGCGCTCCGCCCCGGCGCGTTTAGACAACGTGATGTGGTCTCCTGGTAAGATACGGCCCCTGGAAGAGAACTTCCACGCGCCGTTGAGTTGATTCCAAAATCGGCGGTCGACTATTGTTGCGGAGCATGAGCGAGTGCGGCGCAATCCGCGCCTAATCTACCACATGGCGCTCGCGGATGCAGCCCAGCGGCGATCACGCGTTCCAGCGGCAAACGGGGTGCGCGTATGTCCGTTGCTTCATGATTCGCTACATCAACCCCCGATTCTAGGACAACGAATTGCATGGATAACGCCACATCAAACGTGAACACTCCCAATGATACGTTCTTGGAGCGCCTCAACAGATTTCGTGAAGGTGTGGGCGCGCAACTCGGCATCATTGGTCTCGCCTTGGCGAGCGCCGGGCTGATTGTTTACGAATACAGCGCCGACTTGGCCGCCGATGAGCTGCGCATGCTTCACACCGCCGATGTGCTGATCGCGTTGACCTTTTTGGCCGACTTCCTTATTGGACTCGCCGCCTCACGGGAGCGCGCCGCGTATTTCCGTAAGAACTGGACCGACCTTCTGGCCTCGATTCCCATCACGGAGTCCGTGTTCCAGAGCCTGCGGGTCTTGCGGCTATTGCGCCTTGTGCGCGTCATGCGGCTGCTGGTGCGCTTGCGGCGCCTGTCGGCCGCGGCCGAATCCCTGGCCGCCCGCGGCAGCCAATATGTCTATGCCGCGACGATCACCACGGTGGTGCTCTTGATGGCGTCGACCCTATTCTTCACGGCCGAGGTTCAGCACAACCCCGGCGTCGCCAACTACTTTGACGCCGTCTGGTGGAGCGTGGTGACCGCTACCACCGTGGGCTATGGAGACATCTACCCTGTCACGGCGCTTGGCCGCGTCATCGCCATGGTGCTGATGGTGTGCGGCATCGGGCTAATCGGGACCGTGGCCGGATTCGTGGGCAGCCTGGTCCTCGAGCGTCACCAGCACCTCCAAGAGCGAGACGGAGGCTGAGCGGAGATGCATTGCGGGAATAGGGGGGATTCCCGCCAACTTTGCAGTGAACGCGAGACGCTGCGTATGATGAACGCTGTTGCGAGACCGTGCGGAGAGTAGGAACTGCCAGGAGGATAGGCCGTGGCGTTTCGGTTTTTCCGGCGTAAACGTATTGCGCCCGGTGTGTCGCTCAATTTGAGCAAGAGAGGCGGGTCTTTATCGTTCGGGCCGCGCGGAGCGAAGGTTACCGTGGGAACGCGGGGCGTACGGGGCACGGTGGGAGCGCCGGGCACGGGGATGCACTATACCAAGCACGTGAGCTTGGGGAGCGGCAGACGGGCCAAGGCCCGCACTCCGGAAGACGGGGCCGATTCGAGTAGCGAGGCCGTGAACCGCCAGCTTTCCCTGGGCTTCCTCCGGTGGCTGTTCACCCCGAAAAAGGAGCGGGCGTTCGTACAAGGACTCAAGGCGCTGAGCCAGAAGAACCACGAGGAGGCGGAAGGTCATCTGAACGCGTGTTCCGAGTTCACGGATGCCGCCTTTCTGTTGGGAATACTCGCCGTGAAGCGGGAGGCTGTCCAGGATGGCGCCGCATGGTTGACCCGGGCGTACCAGGACCGCGACAATTTACAGCGCTTGTTCAACAAGTATGGCTTGGTCCCCAGCTTTCCGCTGTCGATAACGAGCGAGGTCGCGACGTTCATCGAGCCGGACACGAGGGGGACCTTGCTGTTGCTGAGCCAGGCCTTTCACGAGATCGGCCGCCACGCCGACGCCTTGAAGTGCGCCCATACCCTTCACAAGACGGATCCCGATGACATCACCATCCGACTGGCCGCGGCGGAGCTTCTGGCGAAGGGGCCGAACCCCACGAGCCAAACGTGGCAGGACATTGTAAAGCTGAGCGAGGGCGCCGAAAACGAAAGCGAGGTCCACGCCGCACTGCTGTTTTGCCGCGCGCGGGCCTTGTTTGAGTTGGGCTTGTTCGAAGGCGCGCGGGATACCTTGACCACCGTGCTGCGCCGCAGCAAGGACCGGCCCGATGCGCTCCTCCGAAGGGCGCGTTATCTGCGCGCCCAAGTCTACGAGGCCCTGGGGCGCAAGTCGCAAGCGCGCAAGGAATTTGAACAGATCTATGCCGAAGCCCCGGATTATGAAGACGTCGCCGAGCGGCTCGGCCTTGGGTAAGCCCGGGAAGCCGTGGCCAGCGGATCCAGAACTCGCAAAGGCCCAACAAAAAGAGCGCGCGGCCCTTGTTGCCCAACATGCGCAGTTGGTAACGCGTCCGCCAGGCCGTGAAGTCCCAAGCGAATGAAGCCTTTCCGTAATGTGCTGTTACCTAACGGCTGAATGTGCCTTGTGGGCCAAAGCCCGCGATCTGTACGAGCAGATTGGCGCGAAACGCATGGCCGAGGAAGTGCAGGGTTGGATTGACCAACTGCCCTCGTAGCGGCCGCGCGGCAATGCAGCAATAGAAAAGGGGATTCCCAGGCGGGTGTGGCGCGTTGGGAATCCCCGTTCTCCGTGAGACGCATCTCGTTGCTGCTTATGGGCGGTAGGACTCGTAGTCCATCCAATCGCCGTCCTCGCTGGCGGTTGGGCCGAACGCGAACCATCGTTCCTCGTTCGCGTCCCATCGGGCGTGGTGAATGGGGAGGTCCCTGTCCGGATGATAGGCCTTCACGGTCAATCCGCCGTTGGTCAGGATCACGGTCGTGGTGTGGAAGGAGTCGCTGCCGCCGAAGCTTTCGCCGCCTTTTTCCTCGTCGACGAACCACCGGCCCGCATTGCCGCCGCCCCGGCCGCCGATGCCGCGCCGGCCCGCGGCCCAGCCGCCGTGACCTTGCACGACAAATCCGTTGGGATCGTGCGTGATGTAGTGACCCTTGTAGGTCCAGCCCACGATTTCGCCGGAGTCCTCATCCTTGAGCACGTCAATGGCGTAAAACTCGTCCAGGTAATCCTGGCTCAGGTTATCGGTCAAACTCCAGGTGTTGGGCTCGTAATACACGGTCTCGATGTAGGTGTTCTGCGGCTGTTCGTCCGTGATTTGCATCGGAACGGTTCTAGTGTATACGTGATCATGCCCTTCCTTGATGAAGCGCACGTTATTCCGGGCCAATACCGGCAGCCAGTGTTCGAAGATATTCCGGTTCTTCAGGCTCATGTTCAGCCGGACCGTGCCAAATAGGCCGCGATGCCAGATGGGGATGATGTGGGTGTACACATCGCCCGCGGCGGGGCCATCCCCGGGCTCCAGCAGGTTCTTGAGCCACTCATCCTGCCGAATGTCGCCTTGCAGCGTCTCGAACCACGGCCACCTATCCGTGA
>SKRY01000470.1 GCA_007118235.1 Candidatus Hydrogenedentota bacterium
CGCCGCTTTCCAACAACTCCTGCGCATGCTTCAACCGATCGGCGTCGGTTCCATCCTTGGGAAGCTCGATGCCCGCCTCGGGCGCGAGCCGGAACACGCATTGCTGCGAGAAATACAAGGCGCCCACGCCGCGATCCTCCGACCACTCGTCCGCGGGCGCATCAGGACTGTAATCCACCGGCGCGAAGGCGAGTTCATTGAGCCAGCCCGTGATGTTGCCGTCGGGGGTCACATAACCAGCCGCCTCGCTGGAGCCAAGCGCCAAGCCGAGCACGGAGTTGTCCTCCAGCGACATGGAGCCCGCCAGCGCAGTGACTTCGCCATCGTTCACGATCTCGAACGGCACGCCGAACGCGTCGCGCAACCGCAAAAACATCGTGCGCACTTCGTCGAACCGTTCCTTGGGCACGCCTCGGAACAAAGAGGCGATCATGGCGTGATTGTTGATGTAGACCCCCGCCGAGCTGCCGCCAATCGCGTCCACGCGCGGCATATGTTCGGCCGCCGTTTTGAGCGCGGTCATGACTTCGTCGTAATGGTATTGCGGATCGGTCTGTTTGCGGGGTTCCCAGACCACCTCTTCGCTGTATACGGGTTCGCCATCCACAACCGCGGAGACCTTCCGGTCCGACGCGCCTAGGTCAAAACCAATCCGGCACCCGTCGAGATGACGGCCCAAGGGTTGCGTCGATTCCTTTTCGGGGGGGACCTCTTCGGCGGCGCATGGTGTGACGGTAAAGGTCTTCTGATATACCGATTCGCCCATGAAACGGTAATCGAACGCGCGTTCGCCATCGGGCGCGTAGGTCTTGGCGAGATACTCGCCGATCGAACGCGGTCCGCCCACATACACGCGCCACGCGCCGCGCTGCCACAGTAGAAACTTCAGAAGCCGCTCGGCATAGAACAGGTTCGCGCCAGCCCGGGGATGATCCTCCGAAAACACCATCGTTTCGTACCGCGATATCGCGCCGTCTCCCCGTTCAAGCGCCAGAATCAGCGGGACGCCCTCACCCGATTCCGCGACTTCTTCGCGGTAGGCGTGGTTCGCCAACACCGCCGGACGATAGCCTTTGTCCAGCGGCGGCTCGTGATGGGGAGGGATCAACCGGAATTCGTCTGTCATTATTCGGGCCTTTCTTTCAATTGCGTGCTCCAAACATCCTTGCACTACACTCACCTCGCAATAAACAAAACCCCTGCCCTTTGGCTCCAACGCACAGGCAGGGATCCCCCTAGGGAAGCAAAACTCAGTGGGACTATAGCATACCGGGCGCGGGCTACCCAAAAGACGCCCCGAGCGGCGATCGGGACTCACCTTGGTCCTCTCCGGATAGTTATTGCGTGGCCTTCCTGTCCATGCGCCTGGGCGTCCCGCCGGACATCGGCCTTATTACGTTGAAGCGGGCGTAGCCGCTTCGCCGGGCGCCCACGCGCGATGCGTTAATCGGTCAACTGGGCGGCGTGCTCAATGAGTTTCACTCCGCTGAACTGAACGCTCAAATCCAGCGGCGGCTCGCCTGTTTCAGACCAATCCGCGGCGAAGAGAAGGGCCTCCGTCCTCCGGGTATCCCGTCCGGAATCGCGAGGCGTCATCATCCCAAAACTTGCCGTGAAGACGCTCCTGCGTAAGCTCCGCGCGTTCGCTCCACTCGGCTTGAGCGGGAAGGGCGGCCGCAAACAGCGCGATGGAAATTAGCCCCGGCAAAAGTGAATGTGTTTTTTTCATTGGTCATATCCTCCTACTGTAGATTGAGTTAGAAAGAAGAGCGGCGGCGCAAAAAGGCCCGGCCCAATTGGCGTAAGCCGGTTGGACCGGGCCTTGATTCGCGGCAAGATTTGCTTGCGCCGCCTTTACGGGATGGAGATCCGCGTTACTCGGCGGCGTGGAACTGGATAACCGTCGCGTTGCAGAAGCCGCCTTCCGGGGTCACGTAGCGGACATACTGGAACGCCGTATCGTTGTCCACATCGGCCGTCGTAATCTGGCCCGAAGACGGTTCGGACGTGATGGTGTACAGCTCCTCGGCGTCGCTAAAATCGGCGCTGTTCGCACCCTCGAAGCGGCCGCCCACCATGCGATCCGCAAATTCCGGGCGGGGCGCATAAGATACCGCGCCAATCACTTCGGCTTCGCCCAGGTCGAGGCCAACCCAAGCGTCATCGCCATAACCATCCGGGGCATCAAAGAACGTGTAGAGATTCCCATCAAAAACGTTCTCCTTGGTGTTGCCCTCACCGGCCCAGGAGCCTTCCGTTCCGATGATCTCGCCACCGAGGCCAACGTCCACCTCGACTTCCTCGACCTCGACTTCCGCGATTGCTACGTCTTCCTGGCCCACGGACCAGAGGACGCCCCGGCTCAGCATGTCCAGAAAGACGGGGTGCTCCATGCTTTCGTTGTGGTGGCCGATGCTGGTCCCGAAATTGCGAAGCCCTTCGTATCCGTTGATCCAAATCACCGGATGGTACTCGCCGTCCGTGCCTTCGGCGTGGGCCAACGGCGTGGTGTCTTCAAAGACGTCCACGATCCAGTAGAGTTCGCCGTGCGGGGTCTGCCAAGGCAGGGGCATATCAGCGACGGTGGGATGATCCGGCCCGACCTCAAGGAAATCGCCGCGGCGGGCGTATTCCACGGTGAAGGGGACGTGCTCTTGATGCCGGAACGAACTCACGCCGATGAAGCGATGCCAGTCTTCCGCGTCATCGTGGAAACGGTAGGAGTGCAAGGTCCCGTGGACGAAAACGGCGGGGATATCATTCTCCACATGGGGGGTGATGATGTTTTCAACCACCCAGCCCTCGCCGCCTTCCACGCCGGCCGCCCAGCACTTGTTGTACATGACGGCGTCATACCCTTCGATCCATTCGGGATCCTCGAAGAACTCAATCTCCAGCGCCTCGACTTCTCCGTCATAGTAGAAGGTGTCGATCTCGACGTCGATCCGTTCCGCAATACCCTCGCTGAGAATGTGTTGCTGGTTTTCGTAATCGTGCCAGCCGCCGCCCGTCACCTGAAGCACCTGAATGGGGTCTTCCTGGGCTTGGACAGCGGGGACCGCCATCAACGCGGCTATCGCAAACACCGTTGTGCTCATCATGGTCCTGCTCATGAGTCTCTCCTTTTCGTTTTGTTCCCACGTTCACTTTGCCGTTGGCCGCTGGCCCGCTCGAGCATCCTCTCTCTCAATGCCTTCGCGAAAGGGCGAGGCCAACGAACTATGACTAGGCTCCTTGTGAGCCTTATTGAGGGTAAACAAACAGGCGTTGCCTGTCAACTTTCGCGGATCGCATCGCGCCGCGGCTTTCCCATTACAGACTCGCTGTGTTAGCGGATGTTTTGCCCCATGTAGCGCGTGGCGTTCTCAATAATTCGCATGGGGTATTCGTCCTTGAACTTGGGATAGGTCTCGTGTCCCGGCCTGAAGTAGAAGACCTGTCCCTCGCCAAGGTTCCACAGCACGCCGCTGCGGAAATACTCGCCTTGCGAGAAGTGCTCGTCGAAGATGAGGGCGTCCGGTTCCGGGATGCCGAACAGCTCGTCGTACATCTCTGACTCGGAAATCTCGAAGGATTCCGGGACGCCTTCCGCGATGGGATGCTCTGGCATGACCGTATCCATCCGGCTGGGTTCGGCATCCGCGCGGACCCCGCCCAGACCGCCGTTGGGCAGCGTGATGCGCAAGACCTGTTCGCCGTCTTCCTCGGTCAGCTCCCACGAGGGCTCGACGTGATGCGGCCCGTCCAACTCGATGCGGGGCGTGTTGTCCAATTCGTCCGCCACGTCCGCGAGCGCCTGTTCCTGCGTAATCAGGCCGATGGCTTCGACGAAGGGCCGGGCGAAGTGCGAGGAGTGAATCGCCAAGAAGGCGAAATCACCGGCCTGTATCCGTTCGGCGATCTCCCGCGCCTTTTCTTGCGGCACATCGCCGTGCCGCACGTGGCCCCACCACAACAGCACGTCGCAGTTATCCAGGATATCGTCTCCCAATCCCATGTCTTCGTCGTCGATGCCCACGGATAGGACCTCGAAATCGTCATGTTGGGCGAGTTGTTCGGCAATGTAGTCGCCGAGATAGCCGTCATCGTAGGCTTGACGCTGTTCTTCCTGGCGCTCGTCCCACACCACGACTTGGATGGTCTCCGCCCAGGCGGAGGACATGCCCACAATCAAGGTGGCGCACGCGGTTGCTACTAGCCGTTTCATGTTGCGCATGGTTGTCGCTTCCTTTCCTTCGTGTCTCTTCGGTTTGTTTCGGCCGGAGGCTCGGAACGCCGCCAGCCGTGCGAACTAACGTGATTTCAGGATTGTCTGTGTAGAAGCCCCAATAGCAAAGGCGGGGA
>SKRY01000184.1 GCA_007118235.1 Candidatus Hydrogenedentota bacterium
GCGCCGGCATCTTGCCGGCATATCAGCCAAGCCGGCAAGATGCCGGCGCTACGTATTACCCTTCTCAAGAGGGTGCATGGGGGCCGGGGATGTGTATGGTGAACCCCATACCCTCACACCCGGCCGATGCGCCGCGGCGGCCACCATACGGCGGCTAGCGGTCCAGCCAGGGCGCCGCGATTGATATACTTCAGAGCGAGAGTTGGTTCCTCTTGCCCGTCGTCAAGAATTTCGGCGACAAGGGCGTATTGACCCTCTTTGAGTACGGTCTGCTTGGATTTGCCGTCCACCGCCACGGCGCCGAATTCCTGGATGGACGGCACTCCGTTCTCCAGGGGTTCACCGCCGACTTGAACGGAGCCGTTCTTCACGCCAATCTTGTCGCCTGGCACAGCGGCGATTCGGCCAATGCCAAGCGTCTCGCCGTCCTCCTCAAAAAACGCCACCGCTTCGCCGCGCGCGGGCGTCCGGCCCTTGGTCACGGGATTGCGGAGCAACGGAACCCGCAGGCCATACGCGGCCTTGCTGATCACGATCCGATCGCCCTGATTGAGGCCGCACAAACGCGAGGATGCCTCGATGCGCCATGAGTGAAAGAAGAACAGCGCGCCCACGATATAGAGTCCCACGGCCGCGGGCGGACCGTAGAGCAGCAACCGGCCCCACCAGGTCTGGGAAAAGCCGGTGAAATCGCGCCAATTGTCAATCGGCCACCAAATACAGAACGCGCGGCCCAAGAAATGGTCGCGCGGGACCCAGCCGTAGTGGCGGCTGTCCACGCTGTTGCCGCTGTTGTCTCCCAGCATCAAATAGTGGTCTTCGGGAATCACGGAATACCGCTCGCTCTCAAGGACGCCGTACCGGAACGGGCGCTGCCGGCTGCCGCGCCGAACGCTTTCCTGGACGATCTGATCGGCCTGATCCGGCCCGAACATCTCGACGATCTGTTGTCGATCGGCCTCGCTGATCTCGAATTGCCGGGTATAATGGATATCCGGCATATCGTCCGGCAGTTCGAGGGGCTCGCCGTCGATGTATACGTCGCCGTCAGCGATGTGCACTTCCTCGCCCGGAAGCCCGATGATGCGTTTGATGAGGATGTTGTGCTGAGCGTCCTCCTGCACCGCCCGGAATACGACGAGTTCGAAGCGCTCGGGCTCATGCCACTGGAAGAGGCGCGCATTGCTGAAGGGTACGCGCAGCCCGTAGTGGAGCTTGTTCACGAAGACGCGGTCGCCCCGCATGAAACGCGGATCGCCGTTGAGCGTTGGCTCCATGGAGCCGCTGGGGATCTTGAACGGTTCAATGAAGGCCCACCGGACCACCAGCACCAACAGGATGATAACGAGCCAACCCCTCAGGTTGGCCCATGTCCATGGCCCGGTGATTCGCTCCACGCTTTCCCGCCACTTCGCCTTGGGCTCGGTTGGGGGGGATGGACTAGAGGATTTGTGTCTGCTCATGTTACTTGTCGCGATCCCCATCGACTTGCAGCAGCGCCATGAAGGCTTCCTGAGGAACCTCCACCCGGCCCACTTGCTTCATTCGTTTCTTGCCTTCCTTCTGGCGTTCCAGCAGCTTGCGTTTGCGCGTGATGTCGCCGCCGTAGCATTTCGCCGTCACGTTCTTGCGCATGGCCTTGACGGTCTCCCGCACAATGATCTTGTTGCCCACCGCCGCCTGGATGGCCACCTCATACTGTTGGCGCGGAATCAGCCGCTGAAGCCGGGAAGCCAAGGTTCGCCCAATCTGCTCGGCCCGCTCCCGGTGGACAATGGTCGAGAGCGCGTCGACCGGTTCGCCATTGAGGAGAATATCGAGCCGCACCAGCTTTCCGGGCCGGTTGTCCAAGAGGCGGTATTCGAGGCTGGCGTATCCGCGCGAAATGGTCTTGAGCCGGTCGTAGAAATCCATGACGACCTCGGCCAGGGGCATCTGATACAAGACCATGCAGCGGATGTTGTCGATGTAATCAATGCGCACGTGAATGCCGCGCTTGTCCTTGCACAGGTCGCACACGGCCCCAAGGTACGCCGTCGGGGTGATGATCTCCGCTTCGATGTAGGGTTCCTCGATGCGCTCAATCTCGTTCGGGGCGGGCATTTGCGAGGCGTTTTCGATGACCAGTTCCTCGCCGGAACTCTTGATGACCCGGTACCCCACGTTGGGAATGGTCGTCACCAAGGTTAGATCAAATTCCCGCTCCAGCCGCTCTTGAATAATCTCCATGTGCAGGAGTCCCAAGAAACCCAGGCGGAATCCCAATCCGAGCGCGTCGGAGCTGTCGGGGGTATACTGAAAGGAGCCGTCGTTGAGCTGAAGCCGTTCGAGGGCGTCGCGCAGCTCTTCATAATCCGTCTCGCCCGCGGGATACAGCCCGCAGAACACAAGCGGATTTACTTCTTGATAGCCGGGCAGCGGATGCGAGGCGGGATTGGCCACATCCGTGATGGTGTCGCCGATTTTCGTCGCCTTGAGCGTCTTAATGCTGCAAATCACGTACCCCACCTCGCCGGTCTCCAGGCTGTCGGCTGGCTTAATGGCGGGGGTGAACACGCCGAGTTCGTTTACCTCGTATTGCAGCCCACTGGACATCATCTTGATGGTCATGCCCTTGCGCATCCGGCCTTGCTTTACACGCGTGTGAATGACCACACCCCGGTAGGTGTCGTAAACGGCATCGAAGATGAGGGCTCTCAGCGGCGCGTCCCGGCTTCCTTTCGGGGGCGGGACGCGGTCAATGATCGCCTCGATGATCTCTTGCGTACCGATGCCCTCCTTCGCGCTGGCGAGGATGGCCGAATCGCCAGCAAGGCCCACGACCTCCTCGATCTGACGCCGCGCCATATCCACGTCGGCGCTGGGCAGATCAATCTTGTTGATGACCGGGATGATCTCAAGATCCTGCTCGATGGCCTTATAGGCGTTGGCCAGCGTCTGCGCCTCCACGCCCTGCGCCGCATCCACCAGCAGCAACGCGCCTTCGCAGGCCGCCATGCTGCGCGACACCTCGTAGGAGAAATCCACGTGGCCGGGCGTGTCGATGAGGTTCAGCACGTATTCCGTCCCATCATTGGCGGTGTACGTCAGCCGCACGGAAACGGATTTGATGGTGATGCCCCTCTCCCGTTCCAGCTCCATGGTGTCAAGGGATTGATCCTGAAAGGTGCGTTCATCCACGGCCCCCGTCAACTGAAGAAAACGGTCGGCAAGCGTGGATTTGCCATGGTCGATATGCGCGATAATACAGAAATTTCGTATTCGGTCCAGCGGTGTCGCCATAAAGTCCTTGTGGTGAATGTCCGGCCGCGCCGGCAATCCGATTCGAGTCCAGTTTCAAGAGAAAAACGGCCCCAGTAGCATACCGGGGTCACTGAGATAGGCGCAAACCGGACCAAGTTCCCCCTTTTGAAGGGGGTGGCCCGAAGGGCCGGGGGATGTTGCTCAGGGCCGGGTTATCTGTTCGATGACCTGCAAACTCCGGAATGCCGCGCCGGTTTGCTCCGCCGCGAAACGGCTCAACAGAGCAAACAACGTATCGGGCGCCGTTTCCGCGGGACACGCGCGTTTCGCGTTGGAAAACACCATGAGCGCCTGCCTTGTTTCCGGCCGCAGACGGTGCGGCGCGGAACAGTCCGCACACACCACGCCGCCCCTCATGGAGAATTTGCAGCCGCCTTCCGGCACGTGCGCGCCGCATTCCACGCACGAGGTAACGGCCGGGGCCAGTCCGCCCGCCTCCAACAGCCGCAAGGTCTGCCACGCGGCATGCAGGCGGGGTTCGCCGATCCAGCGGGTCAAATCCTCGAAGTTGTTCACCAGGGCCGCGTAGATTTCTTCCGAGGCGATTCCCTCTCCGGAAAGCTTATACGCCAATTCCAGGATGAAGGAGCCGTAGAGGCTTTTGTCGAAATCCGCCTTGATTGCGCCAAAGCCGTCCAGCAGGCTCGCCTCGGTAAGCGTCTGCACCGAACGGCTTTCCTTCCAATAATACACGATTTCCACTCGATTGAAGGAATCCAACGCCGCGCCGGTGTGGCTGCCGGGCCGACGGGCGCCCTTGACCATGCAGGCGACTTGACCCCGGCCAGGGGTCAGGAAGGTGACGATCCGGCTGGTCTCGCTATAGTCCACCGCCCGTAGGACGACCCCTTCGGAGCGTTCTTGCATTCGCGGGCTACTCCAACCCTAGAGGGCCTAACCGGGTATTACCGGCTCGCATCCTTGCGGCATTCGGCAATGAGGTTCGCGACCAAGCCCGTCCACCCGGTCTGGTGGCTGGCGCCCAGGCCCGCGCCATTGTCGCCGTTGAAATACTCGTGGAACAGCAACCGGTCCCGCC
>SKRY01000468.1 GCA_007118235.1 Candidatus Hydrogenedentota bacterium
ACGGCCCCGGCCACGGCGGGCAGGGGATGGACCGTTGGCGTGACCTGGACCGTGGAGAACCTGGGCGAAGCGGCCGCGCATGGCCCGTGGAGCGACGAAATCCGCCTCATGGAGACCGCTGACGGCGGCGGGGGACAGGTGCTCGGCCAGGTAGCCGTTGAAGAAGTGCTGGAGCCCGGCGAGAGCTACAGCGTCAGCCATAACGTGACCCTTCCCGAGGACGCCACCGGCGATCGCTGGATCGGCGTATACACGGACCGTTCCGATGAGGTCGAGGAAGCGGGGCGGCTGGCCAACAACTTGGGCGTAACCGCGCAGCCCCTGAACATTCAGGCGCCCGATCTCGTGGTGGATGAGGTGGAGACCAGCGAGGACATCCTCTTCTTCGGCGATCAGGCCGTTGTCACGTGGACGGTCCGCAACGCCGGGACCGCCTCCACGTCCGGCCTCTGGCAGGATCGCATCTACCTATCCGAGGATGAAGAGCGAAGCCCGGACGACATCCAACTGCACGTCGAGAACGTGGCCGCATCACCCTTGCATCCCGATGGAACGTACACCCGCACCGCCACGGTGCAACTGCCTTTGAACGGCGCGTTGTCAGAGGGGTCGTACTATCTGCTGGCGCATGCGAACGCGGCGGACACGATCATCGAGTTGGACGCCACGAACAACGTGGGCGCCACGCCGGAACTGCTTCTTGTCCATCCGCCGCTTCCGAATCTCGAGGTCACACATGTCAGCACGCCCGAGGATGGGCCGGTGGGCAGTCAGAGAGAGGTGACTTGGACGGTAACCAACTCCGGCGACGTGCCGGCGGTTGGGCCGTGGGTGGACCGTGTTTATGCCTCGCCCGACAGCAGCCCCGGCGGAGATAGCCTGTTGCTTTCCAAACCGTTCGAGGGTCAGCTCGATCCGGGTGAGAGCATTGTCCGAACCGCGACGATCGCCGTGCCGAATCTCGGCCAAGACCACTACTACCTCGTGGTTTGCACTAATGCGTCGAACAGCGTTCGCGAAAGCAATACGGCGGACAACTGCAACACAAGCGCCGACCCGGCCACCGTAGCGCTACCCGATCTCGTGGCCACAAGCGTATCGGCGCCGCAAGCCGCGCAAGCCGATGAGGTGGTTGCTGTCGAGTGGACGGTAACCAACCAGGGCGGCGTTACTGCTCAGCCCTATTGGATCGACCGCGTCTTTTTGCGGAACGAAGCCACGGGAGATACGCAGCGGATCGGGGAAGAGGTCCGGACCGCGCCCTTGCACCCCGGGGTCAGTTATTCGGCCTCGCGCAACGTTACGGTTCCCGGACGGCTTGAGCCGGGCGAATACCGGGTGCTGGTCCGCACTGACGCGCTTGACGGCGTGTTGGAGAGCGATACGGACAACAACGAGGCCGAGGCGCCGAATACGACGGCGGTTACCCAGCCGGATCGTCCGGACCTTGTCGTCACGAACATTGTCAGCCCCGGAGATGGGTTGGTGGGCCGCTCGCTGGAAGTGACCTACAGCGTTGAGAACAGTGGCGAAGCGCCCGCGGTCCAAACCTGGACCGACCGGATCGTGGCTCGCGAGGTGACAAGTGGGCAGGCGTTCGTGCTGGCGGACAGCGTGCATTCCGGCGGGCTTGATATGGGCGAATCCTATACCAAAACGGTGGGCGCCGCTTACCCGCCAATCCCCGGCGCGTACCGCATTATCATCACCACCGATCACGCGGATACCGTGAACGAGGGCTTGGAAGGCGGCGAGGACAACAACACCCTTGAGGCGGGGGACACGTTCAACGCCGATACCTACGCCGTCTCGGTCGAGGCGGATATCGAGCAAGGCGTTCCGCCGCTGCCCATTACGCTGAGCGGTCAGGCGACGGTAAAGGGGACGGGTGACCCGGTGCCCAACGCGGACGTGGCGGTGAAACTCAGCGTCCGCGGCACGACGCGGACGTTTGAAGCGGAAACCGATGAACAAGGCGAGTATTCCGTGGTCTTCAATCCTCCGCAGACCGAGGGCGGCTTGTATTCGCTCATGGCCGGTCCGCCTCAGGCCGTTGATCCCGATGTGCAAGATCAGTTCACGCTGTACGCATTGCGCAGTCAGCCCCGAAACCGGACGCACACCATCTACCCCAACATGGAACCGGTGACCGGCGCCATCCGGGTGCGCAACCAGGGCGATGTTCCCATCACGGGCGTGTCCGCCCGCCTGGACGAGCCGCCGGAAGGCGTGGTCCTTGATTACGCCCTCGAGGACTCCACCATCCCGCCGAATGGCGAGGTGATCGTGGACTACTCCATCGCCGCGAACGGGGGCGACTTCGGGTTCTACCGCTCCTTTCTCGTGGTGACCAGCGCGCAAGGCGCCGAGGACGAGACGAACATCGATATCGAGCTACGGCCTCATGAGGCCACGCTTGAAAGCGATCCCGGACGCATTGAGGATGCCATGGTGGTGCCCGCCACGGAAGACGAAGCCAACCAGACGCTGGTCGAGTTCACGGTCCAGAATGTGGGCGCGGGCGTGGCCGAGAATGTGGAGGTCTTGTTGCCGCCGGACCTGGATTGGATGAAGCTGAGCACGCCCAAGGTTCTGGGCGACATGCAGCCCGATGAAGAGGCTTCGGTGGGTCTTTCGCTTATGCCGCCGCCGGGACTCGAACTCGGCCCCTATACAGGGACCATCGTGGTGGGCGGCGCGAACGCCCATGTCACCGTGCCATTCACCATTACCGCGGCATCCGATCGGCGGGGCGATCTCGAAGTGCGCGCCACCAACGAGTACACGTACTGGGGCGCGGACGAGCCGCCCGTGGCGGGCGCCACGGTGGAGGTCTATGACGCGTTCACGGGCGATCTGGTGACCGAATACGTGACCGACGAGGACGGCATCGCGCTGTTCGAGGACTTGCCGGAAGCCTACTACGAGATCGAGACGACCGCGCCGGGGCACGGAAGTTCGGCGAACACGCTGCTTCTCCAGGCGGGCAAGGTCAATCGAATCGAGGCGTTCCTGCCCGTCGAGACGGTGTCGTACAACTGGTCCGTGAGGCCCGTGTATATCGAGGACCGCTATGAGATCACCCTCGACGCGGTGTTCGAGACCAATGTGCCCGCGCCTGTTATCACGGTGGAGCCTTCGCACATCGACCTCAACGATATCGACCGGCAATTCACGCAGATCGATTTCACCATCACGAACCATGGCCTGATCCGGGCCGACGACTTGCAGTTCACCTTCAGCTCGACGCCCCGGTTCCAGATTCGGCCGCTGGTTGACGAGATTGGCGATCTCGATGGGCAAACCTCCGTGGACGTCCCCGTGATCATTGAGGACACCACTAGGGGGTTGAAGAGCATGGAGATCACCAAGTCCAGCGGCGGCTGCGCCAACGTGAGCATGGGGGTGATGTATAACCTCGTGTGCGGCGTGGAACGCAGCTACACGGTGCCGGTGGGGGTGTCGAATCCGCGGTCCAGCGGTTGCGGCGGATCGGGAATTACGGGTGGTACGACGCGCGTATCGCGGTGCCGCCGCGATTGTCCCCGGCCGACTGGCGGAAGCGGGAATGGTGGAACCGGCACGCCCACGCCCCGGTCGAGGCGGTCCGGCGTTTCCGTGTCCGCGGACTGCAATCCTTGCGTCACCCAGGGGGCCTTTGCCGGGCTGGACTGTCTCATGCCCAGTGTTATCGGTTGCCCCTTGGGCCTGGCGGGAAGCTGCAAACCGGATACCTTTAGCAACGCCAGCTCCTTTGCGGAATGCGCGGTTGACGGCGCCGGCGGATGTTTCAGTATTTTCGGAAAGTTGCCCTGTTTCTGCAACCTGGCGAATAGCGTTTCCTGTTTTGCTGGCGGGCCGCAACTGCCTTGCAGCTTGGGCGATCTCATGGGCGGAAGCTCAAAGAGCCTTCACCTCGGTGAGGCGGATCCCGTGAAGGAGTTGCAAACCGCCTTGGCGTACCTTCAAGCGGGAGAAGCGTCCCCGAAGTCCGCGCTTGTTGGAGACGACCCGCATTCGACGGATGCGCCGCGACTGGATGTACCCACGCAGAACAACCCCATCCGAGCCCACCTTGTGCGGCATATTGAGCGCCTTCTCGCCATAGCCGAATACCACGCGTATATTTATGGCGACGGGGCGTGGCTTCAGACCGAGACCGAGGAAATCGATCTCATCGAGGGCTGGCTGGAAGCCTTCGCCGCCTCGATAATCGACGAGAGCGATGAAGGGGCGCGCATCTCGGAGTCCGAGCGCGCCGCGCTGATCAACATGAGCCTGCCGGGCAATGTGGGGGTCAGCCACGTCAATGGCTTCGTCGATC
>SKRY01000216.1 GCA_007118235.1 Candidatus Hydrogenedentota bacterium
CCTCAACCCTGTCGACCCCGGCAGGGGTCGCAGAAGCCAGGCCAAGGCGGTTCTTGAGCAGGCAGCCGGGCATTCCCGTGGACACGTAACCCGTACGGATGGCCAAACACCATAAGTCCGACTTAGGGTTCCGTCTTCGTTGCACCGTGTTTGGGCGGCCGTGGCGTGGTGATTCGTGGCGTACGCTTCCTTTGTGTTGGACAGGATTGACATGATTTACATGATTGCGACCCGGATGCGCTGCGGCGATTTGTGTCAACGGGCTTGAACACACGAAAACACCCCGATCCGTTTGGACCAGGGTGTTGTTGGTATCTGATAGGGGCTCATTCAGTGGGCGCAGGGCGCGGCCGGGCGGTTTACGCCACTCGCCGGTGTCGTGTTGGAATTCGTTGTCCCACTTAACCATTGCGGGCTCTCCCTTGCCGAAGCCACCCCCTAAGCGGCAGCCCGATGTAACTAATCTAGCTCATATAAACCCATATGTCAAACAGGAAAACAGGCCCATGACCTAGTTATACCGTTCACGGCTCCTCCACAAGCCGAACCTTGGGTTCCGCGGCGAGGACGGACTTAAGCTCGGTTTGCAACTTCGCCAACGCTTGCTCGACATCAGCCCGTCGAAACACGCGTTTCCAGAACGGGACCTCTGCCACTGGAAAGCAGCGCCAAGTAGGTTCATGGGCCGGAGACGGATACCCGGCCTTTTCCGGAACGTCCTCTTCCGTCATGTTCCCGCAGCCAACCCACAACAGGAAAGGCTCGCGGGCGCACACTACGCACCAACCCCAATCTTCAGGGATAACCTCTGGCGCGCGATACCCGTAGGCCTGAAGCTGGTGCGCCATCCATTGCGCAAGCTCCTTGCCGAAGACGCCAGGGTTTGTCTCTGCATCCTCCCCGAGTACAGGATGAAAGAGATCTGACTTAAACCAGTAGCCGCGCAACTGCACAACCGTTCTCCCCAAAAGGGGATGTCCCCTCTTCTTGCTAAATACGAATGGCGGCCGCGCCTTGGCTACCTTAGTGTAACTGGCGGCAAAGCGCATGTCAAAACCGTCGTTTTCCGCATCCTTGTCCGGGTGATGTGTTTGCCGGCGCCGCCGTGTGGGACTGGTCTTGGGCCGAGAACCTTGCATTACGCGCTCCAAATTGGGAGACTATGGGCCGCGGCATGACCGCCGGACGCGGCGGGAGTATGGGGAGCGTAACAGGGGAAGCATTTACATGCAATCAGAAGATCGGCTCATACATTTTTCGACCGAACTCATTCACGCGCCGAAAAAACACACCGTGCAGGCGCTACAGAAGCTATACTACGAGTTGTCTCAAGGCAAACACGCCTACCAGAACACGGACTTCACGCGCTCCGACCGCGTCCGGTTTCACACGCGGCGGGGGGAACACACACAAAGCATCGCCGTGTTTCTGGCCGACCGGATCGTTCTCGCCGAGGAGTGGACGGACATTCCGCTGGCGTCCTTCATGGAGAAACTGCTCGCGGTGGCGTCCTTGGCGATGGACGAGCTTGGCATCCCGGTTTTCGCCGCGCAAACCGTCACGTTGCGAAGCACCTTCGCCTTGTCTCACTTCGATAACGCCCGCGACTTCATGATTGAGCAGGTCTGCGGGCAACGGGACCGCGTTCAGCCGTTTTTTCAGCGGCCCGTGGCGGTGGGCGGCATGCGGCTTGTGCTGCCCGAGACGCCGGAGATGCCGGCCACCGTGAACGTGCTGATGGAATCCTACCGGCACAGCGAGAACGAGGTCTACGCCGAGGTGAAGGCCATATTCCGCAAACATCCCGTGAAGCCGGACAACCTGTTCCCGTTGCGGGAACGGGTGAGCGATGCGCGGGCCATCATGAGTGGGCGCGTCTTTCCCTACCTCGACCAGTTCGACAGGCCCAGCGGCGAGGATGCCTGAGTTTTCCCGCCGCTCCCTATCGCTTGGGCGTCCCGGCATGGTATGATAGCGCCATCTTCACCCAGCCCTTCGATGAACACACAGGGAGGCGCGCACCGTCAAACAGTCCTGTTCATGCGCGCGGCGTCATCGAAACAGCGATTCGTGCGTCAGCGGAGTACAGGGGAATCAGATGCGCCCGAGGTCCGCGGCGCCGATCCACCTTCTCGTCACCCACCGGAGAATTGGCCTAGCAAAATGCTTCAGCATAACGGTTGTGTTGGATAAGGATTAGGGGGGAATGGACATACAGAACGTCATTTTTGGGGTCCTGGGCGGACTTGGGCTCTTTCTGTTCGGAATGGGATTGATGTCCGATGGTCTCAAGGCCGTCGCCGGGAACAAACTGAAGGGATTGCTGGCGAAGCTCACCGAACAGCGAATCGTGGCGGTGATCCTCGGCGCCGTGGTAACCATCCTCGTGACGTCCAGCTCGGCGTCCACGGTCATGACCGTCGGCTTCGTGAACGCGGGTCTTCTTACGCTTAGTCAAGCGCTGTGCGTGGTCTTGGGCGCCAATGTGGGCACCACCGTAACGGCATGGCTGGTTTCCATATTCGGATTCGGCGGATTCCAAGTCACCGCGTACGCGTTGCCCGCGATAGGCGGCGGTTTCTTCTTAACGGCGCTGAGCAAGGTTCAGCGCACGAAGAACATCGGCCGCATCATAACGGGTTTCGGGATGCTCTTCGTTGGCGTGAATTTCATGCAGGAGGCATTCGACCCCATCAAGGATAGTGACGCCGCTCAGGCCATGCTGATTGGGTTAGCGCAATATCCTTTACTGGCCGTCTTGGCGGGAACCATCCTGACCGTGTTGCTCCAGAGCAGTTCCGCGTCCATCATGGTGATACAGGTGCTGGCGTTGCAGGGGGCATTTGGCACGGACTGGGCCGTGGTGATGAATCTGGTTATTCCATTTATCCTTGGAGATAATATCGGCACCACTATCACCGCGCAGCTTGCCGCCGCGCGCGCCTCCAGAAACGCCAGACGAACAGCGATGGGACACACCATCTTTAATCTCATCGGGGTTGCATACATCCTGCCGTTCGTGTGGTCGGGCGCTTTCAGCAATCTGGTGGCCTGGATTACGCCTTGGGAGATCACTTCGAGAACCGTGATGGCGGAGATGGCCGCGGCGCACACCACGTTCAACGTCCTCAACACCATCGTCTTCTTGCCGCTAATTGGTGTTCTGGAACTGATCGTCGTGCGACTGCTGCCCTTGAAGGAATACGAGGCCGAGGCGAAACCGGTAGCGCTCGATAAGTACCTGCTGGACACGCCCAGCATCGCGTTCGGACAGGTGACGCGGGAGCTGCTCCGCATGGCTCGGATCGCCGAGAAGGCCGCCACGCGGGCGATAATTGGGTTGATTGATGATAACGACAAGGAATTGCCCTATGTCCGGCGGAAGGAAGAGCAAACCGACGAGTTCCAGTACGAGATTACCACCTACCTGACAGAGCTTTCACGCAGGCCGCTGTCCGACGATCTTTCCGATGAGATCCCCGTGTTGATGCATACAGTCAATGACCTCGAAAGAGTGGGCGACCATGCCGTGAACATTGTCGAACTCGCCGAGCGGAAGATTGTGCAGAAGCTGGTGTTCAGCAAGGAAGCTCAGGATGAGGCCACACAATTGCTGGACTACCTTACTGCGATGTTCGAGCAAACGGTGCTCGCATTGGAGCGAAAGGACAAGGAAGCCGCTCAAGCCGCGCTTGAGATAGAAGAGAAACTAAACACGATGCAAGCCGACCTGCGGAAGAATCATTGCCGTAGAATGGGAGAAAACGAGTGTTCCGCCGAGGCTGGGTTGATCTTTATCGACTTGGTGGACAACGTGGAGAAGATCGGCGACCACCTCACGAACATCGCCCAGTCCGTCATCGGCGGTCTGCAATGGGACCATCACGAACCCAGTCCCGCTCTCATGAAATGAAGTGGGAGCAGTTCCTCGCGTTCCCCCGGAGACCAAAAGGGCCTTCCGGGGGACGTGAGATGACTTGTTTCCCCGGGGGATTTGAAGTACTTATTCCGTGTTGTCCACCGGTTCGGCGGGCGTCTCCAGCCATTCCTTGTTGAAACGATAATGGAGCCTGCTGGAAATCAGATGAATGACCCCGCCGGGCGTTTGCGTGGCGGCAAGGTACCCCTCTGGTTCAGCACTGGTGGGCGCGGCTTCAAACTCCCCCGTCCAGGCGCCGCCGTCGTACACGCCCTCGCCAGGGGTGATAAGCTTGCGGACC
Source organism: Candidatus Hydrogenedentota bacterium (assembly GCA_007118235.1). Taxonomy (GTDB): domain Bacteria; phylum Hydrogenedentota; class Hydrogenedentia; order Hydrogenedentales; family SLHB01; genus SKRY01. The sequence goes on from SKRY01000216.1 coordinate 4,221, forward strand.
GGCCACGTCTCGCCTTCATCATAGGACAGGGCGGCGAAAAGCCCGTCACCCCGAAACTCATTGCCCTCCGCATCCGGGAATAGCATCCCTCCCCGTTCAC